>CAUSWL010000069.1:0-6652 GCA_963535345.1 uncultured Streptococcus sp. | reverse complement strand
GTTATAGCAAGGTTGAAAAATAATGAAGTTAAGTTGGAATGGATTTTCTAAAAAATCATACCAAGAGCGCCTAGAGTTGTTGCGAGCTCAGGCGCTCCTTAGTCCTGAAAAGCAAATGAGTCTCGAGCAGGATGAACAAATCAGCTTGGCAGTTGCAGATCAGCTGAGTGAGAATGTAGTGGGAACTTTTTCTCTACCTTATTCGATCATTCCAGAGCTTTTGGTGAATGGTCAGGACTACACAGTTCCCTATGTGACAGAAGAACCGTCCGTGGTTGCTGCGGCTAGCTATGCTAGTAAAATCATCAAGCGAGCAGGTGGCTTTACTGCTCAAGTACATGAGCGCCAGATGATTGGTCAGGTAGCCCTTTATCAAGTTGCTGAACCTGAAAAAGCGCAAGAGAAGATTGCCAACAAGAAAGCCGAACTCTTGGAACTTGCCAATCAAGCCTATCCTTCTATCGTCAAACGTAGTGGTGGGGCGCGTGATTTACATGTAGAGCAGATCAAAGGTGAAACAGACTTTCTCGTTGTTTATCTTCATGTCGATACCCAGGAAGCCATGGGAGCCAATATGCTCAACACCATGCTGGAAGCCTTGAAACCAGTCTTAGAAGAACTCAGTCAGGGACAGAGTCTCATGGGAATCCTGTCCAATTACGCAACCGATTCTCTAGTGACAGCAAGCTGTCGTATCGCCTTTCGCTACTTGAGCCCTCAAAGGGACCAAGGACGAGAAATTGCGGAGAAAATAGCTTTGGCTAGCCAGTTTGCGCAGGCAGATCCTTACCGAGCAGCTACTCACAATAAAGGGATTTTTAATGGTATCGATGCCATTTTAATCGCCACGGGTAATGACTGGCGTGCTATCGAAGCTGGGGCTCATGCCTTTGCCAGTCGAGACGGACGCTATCAAGGTCTTAGTCGATGGAGTCTAGATAGGGACACAGAAGAATTGGTCGGTGAGATGACCTTACCTATGCCTGTAGCGACCAAGGGTGGTTCTATCGGTCTCAACCCCCGTGTTGCTCTCAGTCACGAACTACTGGGAAATCCTTCTGCCAAAGAATTAGCTCAAATTATCGTTTCTATCGGACTGGCACAAAACTTTGCGGCTCTGAAAGCCTTGGTGAGTACGGGCATCCAGCAAGGCCACATGAAGTTGCAGGCCAAATCCTTAGCTCTCCTAGCAGGTGCTAGTGAGTCTGAAGTTGCTCCCCTAGTTGAGCGCCTCATCGCAGAGAAAACCTTTAACTTAGAGACAGCCCGGCGCTATCTTGAAAACTTAAGATCATAAAAAAACTCAGACGAATTCGTCTGAGTTTTTTGTACTTAAATACTTTTTCCTGGTAATAGGGTGACGGGTAAGAAGTAACCAGTTGTCGCGACCTCTTTACCTTCAATCTTCTGCAAGAGGAGATCGACAGTGAGGTGGGCAATCTCTTTCATTGGTTGCTTAATCGTTGTCAGGTGAGGATAGTAGTTCTCGATAAAGTAGGTCCCATCATAGCCGATGACCTTGAGCTCATCAGGAACAGAGATACCTAGCTCCTGAGCGATTTTGATCACCAGGATAGCTGTCAAATCATCCGAAGCAAAAATCGCATCTGGTTTCTGATGGGTCAAGATATTTTTGATTTCCATTTCTTTTCTGACGGGAGAAAAATCACTCGAAACATTGATAATAGGCGCTTTCGGGAGAACAGAGGCAAATCCAGCATGGCGCAGTCCAGTCGGTGAGTTAGAGTTATCATTTCCTGTAATCATGATGATAGACTGGGCTCCAGTCTTGACCAGAGTTTGGGCTGCGAGGACCCCGCCACCGTAGTTATCAGAGGAGACGACAGGGATGTCTGGTGATAGATTTCGGTCAAAGGAAATAATCGGTGCCGTCACACGATTGTAGTCTTCGATTCCCAAGTTGTGACTTCCAGAAATGATACCATCGACCTGGTTGGCCTCCAGCATTTCAATGTACTCCCGTTCTTTTTCAGAGTCATGTTCGCTGTTACAGATGATGGTTTTGTAACCATTTTTGAAGAGTTGGTGTTCCAACTTGTCAATCAACTCTGCATAAAAGACATGACTGATGTTTGGAAAAATAAGTCCAATCAACTTGGCAGATTTTCCTTGGAGACTTCGAGCCAGATTATTGGGCTTGTAGCCCAATTCTCGCATGGCTTCATTAACCTTTTGGATGGTTTTCTCAGATAGATAACCCTTTTTATTGATGACCCGTGAGACGGTAGTGGGGCTGACGCCTGCAAGTTTGGCGACATCAGTTAGTTTTGCGACCATAATCTAATTCATAGTAGGTTCCGGTTGGCTTTCCAGACTTGATCAGGATACCGTTTTGATCGGCATGCGGAAAGACGCGACCAGAAAATACTTTTTCTCCTTTATTGATGAAAATTTCAAAGACAGAATTGTCGATGAAAATTGTAGCAGTAGTAGCCTGATTATCGATAGGGCAAGAACGAGTCGTCCCAAATTCTTGGGCATACTGTTCTCCAGCTTGGCTACGATCCACTGTCACTTGACCTTTTACAAGGTCAAAGTTGATGGAAAGTCCCTTGCCTTCTTTATCAGCAAGTAAGACAATCTCGCTCTGGCTATTGGCTTTCAAGTTGAGCTCGAGTTCGTAGGTGTTATTGGTTTGAGTACGATTTGAGAAGACCTCTTCAGAAGAACGAAGTTCTTTGACGGCTGATACAGGATATTGGTAGAGTTTGCCATCTTTGATAGTGAGTTCTTTGACCAATGAGAAGGTTCCTTGGTGGTCAAAACGATCAGATGGGTAAGAAACATCTGGCAGTCCAAGCCAACTTACTGCTAGTGCACGTCCATCCGGAGCGTTGAAGGCTTGAGTTGCATAGGCTTCAAAACCATAGTCTAGATTTTGCAATGGAGACACATCGACCATTTTGGCATTTTCAGGATCAAAGGAAGCCCCGATTTTGTACATGTTTGGATAGATATTGTCATAGTCTAGAACAGCCTTATCCAATCCTTGTGGGCAGTAGAGAAGGACAGGTTGCTCGCCTACAAAGACTAGATTTGGACATTCCATCATGTAGGCAGTGCGGTCGTTAGCAAAGTCTAGGTCACCAACCTTTTGCCAGTTGGTGTAGTCATTATCAATAGCCTTGTAGAGACGAACAAAGCCTTTTTTCTCCAAGTCCTGTCCACCCACGATAGCATAATATTGCCCCTTAAAGTTGAAAATTTGTGGGTCACGGAAGTGGTCGGTAGAGTCTGCTGGCTGGTCAATCAAGACCTTGTCAATCTTCGTAATCTTGCCATCTTTTCCCAAAAGAGCACCGATCTGGTATGGGTGACGAATCCAGTTTTCATCGCGGACATTTCCTGTATAAAATAGGAACAAGTTATCGCCAAACTGCATGGCAGAACCAGAGTAGGCACCGTGACTATCTAATGGAGTATCAGGCAAAACTTTGACTCCAGTTTCTTTAAAGTGAACCAAATCATCACTTTCAAGCTGCACCCAAGATTTTAAACCGTGAGCTGCTCCGAAGGGGAAGTTTTGGTAAAAGACAACCCACTTGCCATCGAAATAAGAAAAACCATTTGGATCGTTTAAAAGACCTTGCTTGGGTTCGATGTGATAGCTTGTATGCCATGGAGACTGAGCCATATTTTCTTGAATTTGTTTGATTTCTTCTTGAGTCCAATCTTCATAGCGTCTGTAGCGACGTTCCGTTGTCCATTCCATTTATATTCCCTCCATAATTTCTACTATCTTAATAGTAAACGTTTCCTTTTAAAAAATCAAGTCTTTTATATCGGATTTAAGAAAAAAATGTCAAACGATTGACAGAAAACAGAGTCTATTTTATATGAAAATCAATGAAAATATGAAAGTTTTTGAAAACCGACTAGCAAAAACCTTTTAATAATAGGCATTTATTAGGAATATTCTTTTGAAAAATAGCAAAAACAATCAAAATCCATTATAAACAAAAACTTTTTCTGCAAAACGCTTGACATATTTTTGAATAGTGATAAAATAATACTCGTAGGGCGAATAAATCGCTTTCAAATAAGAACAAATTTTTTATAAGGAGATTTTTGCAAATGACCAATACAGAAATTGCAAAAAAAGTCATCGAAGCCTTGGGTGGACGGGAGAATGTCAACAGTGTAGCTCACTGTGCTACTCGCCTCCGTGTTATGGTAAAAGATGAAGCGAAAATCAATAAGGATGCTATCGAGAACTTGGAAAAAGTTCAGGGTGCTTTCTTTAACTCAGGTCAATACCAAATCATCTTTGGTACTGGTACAGTAAACAAGATGTACGATGAAGTCGTTGCACTTGGTTTGCCAACTTCTTCTAAAGAAGACATGAAAGCAGAAGCTGCTAAACAAGGAAACTGGTTCCAACGTGCTATCCGTACTTTCGGTGACGTCTTTGTACCAATCATTCCAGTTATCGTAGCGACAGGTCTCTTCATGGGTCTTCGTGGTCTCTTGAACGCTCTTGGAATCACACTTCCAGAAGATGTTACCATTTACAGCCAAATCCTCACAGATACAGCCTTCATCATCTTGCCAGGTTTGGTTGTATGGTCAACCTTCCGCGTATTCGGTGGTAACCCAGCCGTTGGTATCGTCCTTGGTATGATGCTCGTATCTGACTCACTTCCAAATGCCTGGGCTGTTGCTTCTGGTGGTGAAGTAACTGCAATGCAGTTCTTCGGATTTATCCCAGTTGTAGGTTTGCAAGGTTCAGTTCTTCCAGCCTTCATCATCGGGGTTGTCGGAGCTAAATTTGAAAAAGCTGTTCGTAAAGTTGTTCCAGATGTACTTGACCTCTTGGTAACACCGTTCGTAACACTCCTTGTAATGTCAATCCTTGGATTGTTTGTTATCGGACCAGTCTTCCACGTTGTTGAAAGTTACATCCTCATTGGAACAAAAGCTATTCTTAACTTGCCATTCGGACTTGGTGGTTTCTTGATTGGTGGAGTTCACCAATTAATCGTCGTATCAGGTGTTCACCACATCTTCAACTTGCTTGAAGTTCAATTGCTTGCTGCTGACCATGCTAACCCATTCAACGCGATCATCACAGCTGCTATGACAGCTCAAGGTGCTGCGACTGTTGCGGTTGGTGTTAAAACTAAAAATCCAAAACTAAAAACACTTGCTTTCCCA
This sequence comes from uncultured Streptococcus sp., assembly GCA_963535345.1. Taxonomy (GTDB): domain Bacteria; phylum Bacillota; class Bacilli; order Lactobacillales; family Streptococcaceae; genus Streptococcus. Next base: position 1,477 of record CAUSWL010000069.1, on the reverse strand, counting down.
GCAGCTCTTTCAGCCTTCCTCGGTATTACAGAGCCTGCTATCTTCGGGGTAAACTTGCGCTTCCGTAAACCATTCTTCCTTTCATTGATTGCTGGTGCAATCGGTGGTGGATTGGCATCTATCCTTGGACTTGCTGGTACTGGTAATGGTATCACAGTCATCCCTGGTACAATGCTTTACATTGGTAACGGACAACTTCTACAATACCTTCTTATGGTAGCTGTATCATTTGTACTTGGTTTTGCTCTTACTTACATGTTTGGTTACGAAGATGAAGTAGAAGAAGTTTCAGGAGCAATTTCTGAAGCTGAAACTGACCGTTTAACAGAAGAAGCAGTAACTGGTACTGTGGTTTCACCTAGCGAAGGTGTTATCCAAACACCAATCGTTGGTGACGTTGTTGCTCTTTCAAATGTGAATGACCCAGTATTCTCAAGTGGAGCTATGGGACAAGGTATCGCCGTGAAACCTAGCCAAGATGTTGTTTATGCACCAGCTGATGCTGAAGTAACAATCGTCTTCCCAACTGGCCATGCTTATGGATTGAGAACAGCTAACGGTGCTGAAATCTTAATTCACGTTGGTATCGACACTGTTTCAATGAACGGTGAAGGCTTCAACCATAAAGTTGCCCAAGGTGACAAGGTTAAAGCTGGAGATGTTCTTGGAACATTTGACTCAGCTAAGATTGCTGCTGCAGGTCTTGATAACACAACTATGGTTATCGTAACAAACACTGCAGACTTTGCTTCAGTAAATCCAGTTGCTTCTGGATCAGTTGCTAAGGGTGACGCAATCATCGAAGTTAAAGCTTAATAAAACAAAAAAACGAACAAATGTCATGTTTGTTCGTTTTTGCTTGAATGGTAAAATTTACAGAGGAAAATCTAAAATATTGAGCAATTTTCAGTCTGGAAATATGCTATAATAAAGAAAATAAATACAAGAGGTTAATCATGACAAAACTATACGGAAGCTTGGAAGCGGGCGGTACAAAATTTGTCTGTGCTGTCGGAGATGAAAACTATAACGTTGTAGAAAAGGTACAATTTCCTACAACAACACCTATTGAAACAATCGATAAAACCATCGAGTTCTTCTCAAAATTTGACAATCTTGCAGGACTTGCCATTGGTTCATTTGGTCCAATCGATATCGATAAAAACTCAAAAACTTATGGATTTATCACAACAACTCCAAAACCTAACTGGGGAAATGTCGACTTGCTTGGTGCTCTTCGTCGCGCTCTAAACGTGCCTATGTATTTTACGACAGACGTAAACAGTTCTGCATACGGTGAAGTGGTTGCTCGTAATAATGCCGGCGGTCGTATCGAAAACTTGGTTTATTACACAATCGGTACAGGTATCGGTGCAGGTGTTATCCAACGTGGCGAGTTTATTGGCGGTGTTGGTCACCCTGAGATGGGTCATTATTATGTGGCTAGACACCCAATGGATATTGAAAAAGAATTTAA
>CAUSWL010000068.1:0-6970 GCA_963535345.1 uncultured Streptococcus sp. | reverse complement strand
GACTCTGATGCAACAGTTGGTATATTGACGATTTTTTCAATTATTTTGTCATTGGTAAAAATTGCTGTCTTGGTTTTAGGAATTGTGTCTATTGTCTATTACAAGGACGATGAACGTGTGACCCCTGCACCGTCTGTTTTGTTTATCGTAGGTGGTTCTGTTGGATTGATCCCATTCTTGGGATGGGTAGGAGGAATTCTGACAATCATTGGTGGATCCCTCTATTTTGGACTTTTGAAAAAATTCGAGATTCAAGAATAATAACTTTTTGTTAGGAATATTTTCAAATAAGAGAAGGCGCTTAGCCTTCTTTTTTTGTTACCAAGCAGGGGTAGATTTGACAGGATAAATAAGCTTTAATAATCGTAAAATCTAAAGCATTTATTTGAGACAAGGAACTCTTTTTATAGTATAATGGTTGATGTAAAATACCTATATCAAAATATAAAAATAGTTATTTTCTTGATAGAGGTTAAAAAGCGAGAGGATTTAGAATGAAAAAGATTTTTGGAGAGAAGCAGCATCGTTTCTCCTTACGAAAATTAGCAATTGGACTTGTGTCAGCTTCGATTTCAAGCCTATTTTTTGTGTCCATTGCGAGTAGTGGGACCGTATTTGCTCAAGAAAATGTAGCTGTTCACTACAAATATGTGACGGATACAGAGCTAAGTAGTCAAGAGAAGGACTTGATTGTCAAGGATATTCCGAAGATTGCGGAAGATAGTGAGAGCACCTATTATCTAGTCTACCGTATGGATGAGAAAGCCCAACTAGGTCAGTTGCCCAATACAGGTGGGCAGAATAGCCTTACTAGTGTTTTATCAGGTGGAGTTCTGGCTTCGATTGGTTTCCTTATTTTTGTCGTATCGAAAAAGAAAGGCAAAAAGAAAGCTCTCTTGAAAGTTGTCTTGATAACAGGGATGGGCAGTGGTTTGGCTTCTTCAGTTCAGGCTATTGAAAATCAACTTTTGCTCCAGTACAATCAGGAATACCAATTATCCCAAGGAGATAGTCTGCCTTTGCCACGTGCCTTATCAGGTTATACTTATCTAGGCTATATTAAGCAAGACAAAGAGATTAATCAGCAAGAAACTGATGCTAGGGATCAGAAACTTGACAATACGGTTCAACCTCATTTCCAAGCCAACGAAGGTGGACAAAAGGCAGGAGATGAGCAGAAAGCACCATCTCCTACACTCTCTGCTGAAAAACCAATCCCTTCTCAAGATTCATCCAATCAAAATCCGTCTGGTCTTGCTAGTGTGGATCCTCAGGACGAAGTCTTGGCTGGTCGCGTGAATAAACCAGAGCTCCTATACAAGGACCAAGAAATTGTAACCAAACTAGACTTTTCAGAAGTTGTGCAGGAAAATCCAGAACTAACAGAGGGAACCATCCATCTCAAACAAGAAGGTCGTGCTGGGAAGAAGATTGAACTTGTTCGCATTTTCACTGTTGAAAACCAAGAAATTTCTCGGGAAGTTCTCTCAACTAAAGTAGAAGAAGCCTTGCCACGCATAGTAGAGAAAGGGACTAAGAAGGCAGTTGCTCCGAGTGAAGCACCTCAGTCTGCAAAAAAAGGAGAGCCTGAGACTCAGGCTCCATTACCAGAATATACAGGCGAGCAAGCGGGAGCGGTTGTAGCCCCAGAGACAGCTGAAAGACCAGAATATACAGGCACCCAAGCAGGAGCAGTCGTTGAACCCGAGCAAGTCGCTCCACTACCTGAGTATCAGGGAACTCAAGCTGGTGCCATTGTTGAACCGGAAAAAGTTGAGCCAGAGGTTGGGGGCGTCCAGTCTGGGGCTTTGGTGGAACCAGAAACGGCTGAGAAACCAACCTATACAGGCGAGCAGTCTGGAGCAATCGTAGAGCCTGAAAAGGTACCACCGACACAAGAGTATACAGGAACTCAAGCGGGAGCGATTGTTGCCCCTGAGATAGCTGAAAAACCAGAATATACAGATACGCAATCAGGTGCAATAGTAGCCCCAGAGACAACTGAAACACCAGCCTATACAGGCACTCAAGCAGGAGCCATCGTTGAACCGGAACAAGTCGCTCCTCTTCCAGAATATACTGGCAATACTGAGCAAGTAAAACCGGAAGCTCCGACAGAAAAACCAAAAGAAAAAGATCCAGAAAAAACACTTGAATTAAGAAATGTTTCGGATCTGGAGTTGTATAGTCAGACCAATGGTACTTACAAACAACACGTTTCTTTAGATGGTGTCCCAAGTAATCCAGACACTTACTTTGTCAAGGTTAAATCTTCGTCATTTAAAGATGTCTATCTACCAGTCGCTTCAATAGCTGCAGAAACGAAAAATGGGCAGCCAGTTTATAAAATCACAGCCAAGGCTGAGAAACTCCAGCAAGAGCTAGAAAATAAATATGTTGATAATTTCACCTTCTACTTAGCTAAGAAGGCTACAGAGGAAACGATAACCTTTACTTCCTTTAGCAACCTGGTCAAAGCTATCAACAAGAATCTCTCTGGAACCTATCATTTAGCAGCTAGTTTGAATGCCAACGAAGTGGAACTGGGACCTGATGAAAGATCTTACATCAAGGGCGCCTTTACTGGTCAGTTGATTGGTGAAAAAGATGGCAAGCAGTATGCTATTTACAACTTGAAAAAGCCTCTGTTTGAAACCTTGAGTGGCGCTAGAGTAGAAAAATTGAGCCTGAAAAATGTCTCCATTTCAGGGAAAGATGCTATCGGTTCACTGGCCTATGAAGCGCAGAATAACACAAAGATTCAGCAAGTTCATGTCGATGGTGTTCTAGCAGGTGAACGTGGTATCGGTGGTTTGCTGGCTAAGGCGGACCAATCAAGCATCACAGAGAGTAGTTTCAAGGGAAGAATTATCAACACTTATGAAACGACTGCTGCCTACAATATCGGTGGTCTGGTCGGTCATTTGACAGGAAACAGAGCTTCACTGACTAAGTCAAAAGCGACAGTAGCCATTTCGTCCAACACAAATAGTTCAGATCAGACTGTGGGTGGACTTGCAGGCCTAGTAGACCGAGATGCACAAATCCAAGATAGCTATGCTGAAGGTGATATCAACAATGTCAAGCATTTTGGTAGAGTGGCGGGAGTAGCAGGCAATTTGTGGGATCGAACTTCTGGTGATGTAAAGCATGCTGGAAGTTTGACCAATGTTCTAAGTGATGTCAATGTAACCAACGGAAATGCCATTACTGGATACCACTATAACGGAATGAAGGTGAAGGACACATTCAGCAGCAAGGCCAACAGAGTCTACAATGTCACCTTAGTCAAGGATGAGGTCGTCAGCAAGGAATCCTTTGAAGAAAGAGGAACAATGCTAGATGCTTCCCAAATCGAAAGCAAAAAAGCAGCCATTAATCCTCTCACTCTACCAACAGTGGAGCCACTTTCAACAAGTGGCAAAAAAGACAGTGATTTTTCTAAGGTGGCTCATTATCAAGCTAAGCGCGCCTTGGTTTATAAGAACATTGAAAAATTGCTACCCTTCTACAACAAGGCAACTATCGTCAAATACGGAAATCTGGTCAATGAGAACAGTCTTTTATATCAAAAAGAACTCTTGTCAGCAGTTATGATGAAGGATAACCAAGTCATCACAGACATTGTTTCTAACAAACAGACTGCAAACAAACTCTTGCTACACTACAAGGATGATTTATCTGAGAAGCTGGATCTCAAGTACCAGAATGATTTTGCCAAATTAGCAGAATATAGTCTAGGAAATACTGGACTTCTCTATACGCCAAACCAATTCTTGTATGACCAAAGCTCTATCATCAAGCAAGTCTTACCAGGCTTACAAAAGGTTGACTATCATTCAGAAACCATCAGAAAGACGCTCGGTATTTCTCCAAACGTTAAGCAGACTGAGCTCTATCTAGAAGACCAGTTCACTAAAACCAAGGAACATTTGGAAGACAGTTTGAAAAAACTCTTGTCAGCGGACGCTGGACTGGCTAGTGCTAACCCAGTCACTGAAGGTTATCTTGTAGATAAAATCAAACGCAACAAGGAAGCCTTGCTACTTGGCTTGACCTATCTGGAACGGTGGTATAACTTCAGCTATGGTCAGGTAAACGTCAAAGACCTGGTTCTGTACCACCTGGACTTCTTTGGTAAGGGAAATGCTTTACCACTAGATGCCCTGATTGAGTTAGGTAAATCTGGTTTTAACAATCTTCTAGCTAAGAATAATGTCGATACTTATGGTATCAGTCTTGCCAGTCAACATGGAACGACAGATTTGTTTAGCACTTTAGAACATTACCGAAAAGTCTTTCTACCAGAGAAAAGCAACAATGACTGGTTTAAATCAGAGACTAAGGCTTACATCGTCGAAGAAAAATCTAATATTGAAGAAGTCAGAACTAAGCAGGGACAAGCTGGTACCAAGTATTCTATCGGTGTTTATGATCGCATCACGAGTGCCACATGGAAATACCGCAATATGGTCTTGCCGCTCCTAACCTTGCCAGAGAAATCAGTATTTGTCATCTCAACTATGTCTAGTCTAGGATTTGGAGCCTATGATCGCTACCGCAATAGCGAGCATAAAGCGGGCAAGGCTCTCAATGATTTTGTAGAAGAAAATGCACGTGAAACAGCCAAACGCCAGCGAGATCACTACGATTATTGGTATCGCATTTTAGATGAACAATCACGTGAAAAACTCTATCGTACCATTCTCCTTTATGATGCCTATAAGTTTGGCGATGATACAACCTCTGGAAAAGCTACAGTGGAGGCTAAGTTTGATAGCTCCAATCCAGCTATGAAGAATTTCTTTGGACCAGTTGGCAATAAGGTAGTACACAACCAGCATGGAGCCTACGCAACAGGGGATGGCGTCTACTATATGTATTACCGTATGCTTGACAAGGATGGAGCCATTACCTATACCCATGAGATGACCCATGATTCGGATCAGGATATCTACCTTGGCGGCTATGGTCGAAGAAGTGGCTTGGGACCAGAGTTCTTTGCAAAAGGCTTATTGCAAGCCCCTGACCAACCAGGTGACGCAACCCTCACCATCAACTCCATCTTGAAACACTCAACATCAGATAGTACAGAGGACTCCCGTCTGCAAGTCTTGGATCCGACAGAGAGATTCCAAAACGCTGCAGATCTTCAGAACTATGTCCATAACATGTTTGACCTTATCTACATGCTGGAATATCTCGAAGGACAATCAATCGTTAATAAACTAAGTGTCTATCAGAAAATGGCGGCTCTCAGAAAAATTGAGAACAAGTATGTGAAAGATCCAGTAGATGGAAATGAGGTTTATGCCACTAACGTAGTCAAAGAATTGACAGCAGAAGAGGCGCAAAAATTGACCAGCTTTGAGAGTTTGATTGACCACAACATCTTATCAGCTCGTGAGTACCAGTCTGGCGAGTATGAACGAAATGGCTACTATACGATTAAACTCTTTGCCCCAATCTTTTCAGCTCTCAGCAGTGAGAAAGGCACGCCAGGGGACCTTATGGGACGTCGGATCGCTTACGAACTTTTGGCTGCCAAAGGCTTTAAGGATGGAATGGTACCTTATATCTCAAACCAATACGAAGAAGTTGCCAAACAAAAAGGTAAAACCATCAATCTCTATGGTAAAGAACGAGGATTGGTGACAGATGATCTTGTATTGGACAAGGTGTTTGAAGGCAGGTATGCATCTTGGGCTGCCTTTAAGAAAGCCATGTATAAAGAACGTGTGGATCAGTTTGATAACTTGAAACAAGTGACCTTTAAAGATCCGACAAAACCATGGCCAAGCTATGGGACCAAGACCATCAATAGTGTGACTGAATTGCAAGCCCTCATGGACCAAGCTGTGCTACAGGATGCTGAAGGTCCTCGTTGGAGTGACTATAAGCCAGAGATTGACAGTGCTGTTCATAAGTTGAAGAGAGCAATCTTTAAGGCTTATCTTGACCAAACAGACGACTTCAGAACCTCTATTTTTAAGAAATAAGGGTTGGAAAATGAAAAGGGAGGATCGATAGATCTTCTCTTTTTATGTCCTGCTGTCTGAAAGCTGGTAGGCGATTTGTTTGTGACTGAGAAGGTCTTTTGTTTCTGGGGCAAATGTGGTAGAATGATAGCTACGAGAGAAGGAGGTTTTTATGGAGAGAGATAGATTGGTTCGACTCAATTGGAGACTGGGCATGCTGGCAGGAGTGACCTTACTTTTTGGGCCTGTCCTACGATTTTTGCTATCCTATACTGGGGCTCTCATCTATAAAGATCCTTCAAAGATGTTGGTCGTAACGGTTGCCTTTTCCTTGCTCCTGACATTTTTTAAGATTTTAATGATTGCATTAGGGACCTTTATGTTAATCTATTTTGAAGAAGATCAACAACTTCGAAAGCTGCCTTCTATTCTATTTATCATTGGTGGCGTGCTGGGATTTCTTTCAGCGACCGAGTGGATAGGAGGATTTCTAATCATTAAAGGTGCTGTTTCTTTTGCTAAATTTTTGAAAGAAGTTCGTGGCCTTGTCTGAAAGTCTAGTGAAACAATCCGTTGGAGGGTTGTTTTTCATTTAAAGAATTATCTAATGATGTAAAATTCATTTATCGGAGGATTGATATTAGCAGCTTATGGTGTATTAACAGTGTTAAGTGCTTTTCAAACTCTACTAGTTTTGCATCTTACTTCTGGTGGAACACATGTTGTCAGTTTGGAAGTATTTGAAAAAGCTAATCTTGAAAATTGCAAAGAAACAATTGAAGGTCTAATTCATAATCGTTACAATGATACTAATGTAACTAAGAATACTGATCGTTTAATTGATGCTTTAAATAACAAATAATTGCAATCGTTTCTTGATTGAATATCACGAATTAATAATAACTAGATGAGAGGACACTGTTCTCTCTTTTTAGTTGATTTTAACTAGCTTTTTTGTGAAAAATTGTGTAAAATAGAATAGATAAACGAGG
>CAUSWL010000067.1:0-7225 GCA_963535345.1 uncultured Streptococcus sp. | reverse complement strand
TATAGCTAAAGGGGTTTCGGCTCCTTTTTTTCTAGGAGAGAAAGATGTTAGAAAATGGTGATTTGATTTTTGTGAAGGACCTTTCAGATATGGGGCAGGCCATCCAGGCTTCTACCGGTAACTATAGTCATGTAGCCATCTTTTTGGACGGTTTCATCTACCATGCTAGTGGGCAAGCTGGTGTCATTTGTCAAGAACTGGCTGAATTTTTTGAACCGACTCATCTTTACGATCTTTATGTCTATCCAGAGTTGGAAGCTGACTTGGTAAAGGAGAAGGCTTGCCAGCATCTAGGTGCTCCTTATAATAGCTCGTTTTACCCAGATGGGTATGGCTTTTACTGCTCCCAGTACATCGCTGAAATCCTACCGATTTTTGAAACTATTCCCATGAAATTTGGGGATGGGGGGCAGGAGATTAGTGATTTTTGGAGAGAATATTACAGGAAACTAGAACTTCCTGTGCCCCTGAATCAACCAGGGACCAATCCCAGTCAGTTAGCAGCATCCCCTCTATTAGAATGTAAAGAAAGGAATCTTCATGATTCAGATTTTTAACCCCTCCCGTCTGACTCGACAGCCATTTTTTATAGATTTGGTGGATTATCTGGACCAGCATGACGATGTGATTCTTCGAGAAATCAAGGCCCAGTTTCCAGGTGTAGCAGTTGATAAGCTAATGGAAGAGTATATTAAGGCAGGTTTGATCCTAAGGGAAAACAAACGTTATTCCCTTAATCTCCCTTTTCTAGAATCAATAGACAGTCTGGTCCTTGACCAAGAAATTTTTGTCAGAGAGGACAGTCCAGTTTATCATGCTTTGCTGAAGAAGACTTTTGAGACAGAATTGCGCAATCAAACCAATGCTGCCATTTTAGTCGAACGTACGGACTTTGCAAGAGAAAAGATGACCTTGTCCAACTATTTCTACAAGGTCAAGAATCAATCTCCTTTGACAGAAAAACAGCAGAAACTCTATGATATTTTAGGAGATGTTAACCCTGAGTATGCCCTCAAATATATGACGACTTTTTTGTTAAAATTCCTCAAAAAAGATCAACTGATGCAGAAACGCCGTGATATCTTTGTTGAGAGTCTAGTCGTCTTGGGTTATATTGTGCAAAACAAAGAAGGAAAATATGAGTTGGCTGTTGATTTTGACAAGGAACGGTTGACTTTCTATTTACTTTAATTGCTTCATTTTGAGCAGATTGTTTGACTTTACTAAAGAATAAGCATAAACTGAATGTAAGCGATAACGATTATCGTATTAAAAGCAAAGGAGACAGAGCTATGTCACTTGAAAATAAATTGGATCAAGCAACTGGTGCTATCAAAGAAGGATTTGGTAAAGTTACTGGCGATAGCAAGACAGAAGCAGAAGGCACTGTAGAAAAAACAGTTGCCAAAGCAAAAGAAGTAGTTGAAGATGCTAAAGGCGCTGTAGAAGGTGCCGTTGAAGGTCTTAAAAATTCATTTAAGAAAGAAGACTAAAAAAATCAAGGGAAATATTCCCTTGATTTTTTTATAGATAACGTTCTGCGATAGCTGCGTCTCCAGGATAGTCTTCTTTCTTTCCTTGGACGATCTGGTAGCAATCAGCTCCCTTACCAGCAATAATCACGGCATCAAGTTCTTGATTTGTGATGGCCATAGCTGCCTTGATGGCTTCTTCACGATCGGCAATCTTTTCAACAGGATGACTGATATAGCTGCTGATTTCATCTGCAATGGCCATTGGATCTTCATAGTTGGGGTCATCCGCAGTTAGAAAGACTTGAATCTCAGGATGTTGATTGAGGAGTAGTCCAAAGTCTTTGCGACGACTTTCACCCTTGTTTCCAGTCGAACCCAGAACCAGGGCAATCTTTCCAGTTTGATGAGTTTCAACAACAGAAATCAGTTTTTTCAGACTATCACCATTGTGGGCATAGTCGATGAAGACCTTGGCTCCATTTTTCTGAGTGAGAACTTCCATACGTCCAGGAACGCGGGTTGCAGCGATCCCTTTTTTGATGTCCTCTAGACTGGCACCTAGACGAAGACAGGCAAGTCCTGCAGCAACTGCATTTTCTTGGTTAAAGTGGCCGATGAGTTGGATATCATAATCACCAGCGAGTTTACCTGTAGCTGAAAAGCTAAAGGCTTTGGAGTTCTCGATTTGGTTACTTGACTGGCTACCATAGAAGTCATGTTCTTGATCTTCCACTTGTTCTTTCAATACAGAAAAGTGGTCCATGTCGCTATTAATGACAACTGCTCGGCTATTTTTCATCAAGAGACGTTTGTGGTAGAAGTAGTCTTCAAAGCTAGGATGCTCAATCGGACCGATATGGTCAGGAGTGATGTTAAGAAAGACACCTACATCAAAGGTCAGGCCATAGACTCGATGAACAAGATAGGCTTGGCTAGAGACTTCCATTACAAGATGGGTTCTTCCATTCTTAACAGCCTGAGCCATCATGTCGAAAAGATCGATATTTTCAGGTGTTGAGAAGGAAGATTTAAAGAAGGTCTTGCCATCCAGAGTTGTATTCATAGTTGACAAGAGAGCTGTTGGGTAGCGTTGAGATAGGATGTGGTAAGCAAAGTAAGCAGCTGTTGTCTTTCCTTTTGTCCCTGTGAAAGCGAGAATTTTGAGTTTCTCTTGCGGATTACCATAAAATTCCATCGCAATCAAACTCATGGCTTTTTTGATATCGTTCACAATGATGACGGGGATACCGACTTCGTAGTCCTTTTCTGCGACATACCAAGCTAAGCCTTGACTTATAGCGGATAGGAGGTATTCTTTTTTAAAGGCAGCACCTTTGGCAAAAAAAAGAGTCCCTTCTTTTACTTTTCGACTGTCGTAACTGATGCTGTCAAAAACAACTTCACTGTAGTTGTAGTGGTAATGACCTTGGTCAATAATCTCGCGAAAAAGGTCATCTTTCTTTAAAATATCTAATACGGTTTCAATCTTAATCATACTTTCTATTATAAACTTCACGCCCGAATTTTACAAGTAACAAGGAAAAGTTTATAATGGAAGATGAGGAACTTTTCCTAGTTATCAAAATTGAATGAGGAAGCTATGTCTAACGAAAACAATCACCAGCAAGCCCAGATGTTGCGAGGGACTGCTTGGCTAACAGCTAGTAACTTTATTAGTCGCCTCCTTGGTGCTATCTACATTATTCCCTGGTATATCTGGATGGGGACTTATGCCGCTAAGGCCAATGGTCTCTTTACCATGGGCTACAATATTTACGCCTGGTTCTTGCTGATTTCAACAGCGGGTATCCCTGTTGCAGTCGCCAAACAAGTGGCTAAGTACAATACCATGCGAGAAGAAGAGCATAGCTTTGCCTTGATTCGGAGTTTCCTAAGCTTTATGACGGGCTTGGGCTTAGTCTTTGCTTTGGTCTTGTATCTCTTTTCTCCCTGGTTAGCAGATTTGTCAGGTGTGGGAAAAGACCTGATTCCCATCATGCAGAGCTTGGCTTGGGCGGTCTTGATTTTCCCATCTATGAGTGTCATTCGAGGTTTCTTCCAAGGGATGAACAACCTCAAACCCTATGCTATGAGTCAAATCGCTGAGCAGGTGATTCGTGTCATCTGGATGTTGATGGCAACCTTCTTCATTATGAAGATGGGTTCTGGTGACTACCTAGCAGCAGTTACCCAATCGACCTTTGCAGCCTTTGTGGGGATGGTGGCAAGTTTTGCAGTCTTGATCTACTTCTTAGCCCAAGAAGGTTTACTCAAAAGAGTCTTTGAAACACGGGATAAAATCAATAGTAAGCGACTCTTAGTCGATACGATCAAGGAAGCCATTCCCTTTATCCTGACAGGATCAGCCATTCAACTCTTCCAGATTTTAGACCAGATGACCTTTATCAATAGTATGAAGTGGTTTACCAACTACAGTAATGAAGACTTGGTTGTCATGTTTTCTTATTTCTCTGCCAATCCGAATAAAATTACTATGATTTTAATCTCTGTGGGAGTTTCAATTGGGAGTGTTGGTTTGCCGCTGTTGACGGAAAACTATGTAAAAGGCGACTTGCAGGCAGCGGCTCGCCTAGTCCAAGATAGCCTCACCATGCTCTTCTTATTTCTACTACCTGCAACAGTTGGAGTGGTCATGGTAGGGGAGCCTCTTTATACAGTCTTTTACGGTAAGCCAGATAGTCTGGCCATGGGTTTATTTGTCTTTGCAGTTTTGCAGTCTACTATCCTAGGTTTGTACATGGTCTTGTCTCCTATGCTTCAGGCCATGTTCCGAAACCGCAAGGCAGTTCTATACTTTATCTATGGTTCCATTGCTAAGATCGTCTTGCAATTGCCAACCATTGCTATTTTCCACAGCTACGGTCCCTTGATTTCAACGACTATCGGTTTGATTATTCCGAATGTCCTGATGTACCGAGATATCTGCCAGGTAACGGGTGCTCGTAGAAAGATTATCTTGAAACGGACTATTTTGATCACCATCTTGACTCTTGTCATGTTTATCCTAGTTGGCTTCTTGCAGTGGCTACTCGGTTTTGTCTTCCAACCAAGTGGACGTTTCTGGAGTTTCCTTTATGTGGCTCTCATCGGAGGGCTTGGAGGAGGCCTTTATGGCTTGATGAGCCTACGGACACGACTCTTAGACAAGATAATCGGCAAAGCTCAAGCAGACCGACTACGTACACGATTGAAAATATCGTAAAAAGATTTATAAATAAAAGTAATAAATTTAACCTTTCTTTAACAGAAAGGTTTTTATACTACATTTTTCTTAAAAAAAGAGAACTTTTTCTAAAATCAAGAGCAAAAAATATGCTTTTTTAAGTTTTTCTTCAGAAATCACTTGACTAAATAAAACCAAAGCTGTATAATAAGACAAAACTTTTAAACAGGAGGTTCTGGAAATGAAAAAGTCTAAGGCCAAGTATCTGACACTTGCAAGTGTCGTGTTAAGCGCAGGTATCTTACTGAGCGCATGTGGAAATTCAAGTAGCGCTACTAAAACATATAACTATGTTTATTCGAACGATCCATCTAGTTTGAACTATCTTGCAGAAAACCGTGCAACAACCAATGACATCGTGACCAATTTGGTGGATGGGTTGATGGAAAATGACCAATACGGTAACTATGTTCCATCATTGGCAGAGGATTGGACTGTTTCTCAGGACGGTTTGACCTATACTTACAAATTGCGTAAGGATGCAAAATGGTATACTTATGAGGGTGAAGAATACGCCCCTGTAACGGCCCAAGACTTTGTGACAGGTTTGAGATATGCTGCTGATAAAAAATCCGAAGCCTTGTACCTGGTTCAAGACTCTGTAGTAGGTTTGGATGACTATATCAACGGGAAAACAACTGACTTTTCAACAGTCGGTGTTAAGGCTATTGATGACCAAACAGTTCAGTACACTTTGACACGTCCAGAACCTTATTGGAATTCTAAAACAACTTCAACCATTCTCTTCCCTGTCAATGCAGACTTCTTGAAATCAAAAGGGGATGATTTTGGTAAGGTAGATCCTTCTAGCATTTTGTACAGTGGACCTTTCTTGATGAAATCTTTTGTTTCAAAATCTGTTATCGAATACAAGAAAAATCCAAATTACTGGGATGCTAAAAATGTCTTTGTGGACGATGTGAAATTGACTTACTATGACGGTAGTGACCAGGATGCCCTAGCTCGTAACTTCGTAGAAGGAGTATACAGCTACGCACTTCTCTACCCAAATAGCTCAAGCTTTGAAGGCATTAAAGAGAGCAATAAGGATAACATTATCTATAGTATGCAAAACGCAACTTCTTATTACTTGAACTTCAACTTGGACAGAAAATCTTATAACTTCACGTCTAAATCCTCAGATATCGAAAAGAAATCAACCCAAGAAGCAGTTCTGAATAAAAACTTCCGTCAAGCCTTCAACTATGCTTATAACCGTACAGCCTATGGAGCACAATCTCAAGGGGAAGAAGGAGCAACAAAGATTATTCGTAACTTGGTTGTACCTCCTACGTTTGTAAGTATCAACGGAAAAGACTTTGGCGATGTTGTTTCAGAAAAGATGGTCAACTATGGCCAAGAATGGCAAGGAATCAACTTTGCAGATGCGCAAGATCCATACTACAATCCTGACAAGGCTAAAGCTAAATTTGCAGAAGCTAAGAAAGAATTGGAAGCTAAGGGTGTGCAATTCCCAATCCACTTGGATGTATCTGTAGACCAATCAGCTAAAAAAGGTGTACTTGAAGCAAGTTCTTTGAAACAATCCATCGAATCTGTTCTAGGAGCTGAGAATGTGGTTATCGATATCCAACAGTTATCAACAGATGACTACGATAATTCTAGCTACCTCGCTCAAACTGCAGCTCAAAAGGACTTTGATATCTATAATGGTGGTTGGAGTGCTGACTACTTGGATCCATCAAGCTATCTTGATATCCTAAATGTCAATAACGGTGGTATGTTGCAAAACCTTGGTCTAGAACCGGGTGAGGTCAATGACAAGGCCAAGGCAGTTGGTCTGGATACTTACACTCAAATGTTAGAAGAAGCGAACAAGGAGCAAGATCCAGCAAAACGTTATGAAAAATATGCTGAAATTCAAGCTTGGCTCGTTGATAGCGCCCTTGCAATTCCAAACGTTTCCCAAGGTGGAACACCTGGCTTGAGAAAGACAGTTCCATTCTCATCGCCATTCTCACAAGCTGGAAATAAGGGTGTCGAATCATACAAGTATCTCAAGTTACAAGATAAGACTGTAACGGCTGATGAGTATGAAAAAGCGAAAGAAAAATGGCTGAAAGAAAAAGAAGAATCAAATAAAAAAGCCCAAGAAGAACTGGCAAAACACGTTAAATAACCAGTCTATTCAGCAGGAAAAACGATAGTTTCTAAAGGAACTATCGTTTTTATATAGTTTGAAACTATAACTAGCTCTTGAAAACAAGAAAATGAGTTAGTAAAAATAAGTGGTACAATAGTTACTATAGATTTGGAGGTATTGTATGAGCAAAGAACTACACATCAACACAATTTTGGCCCAGGCGGGAATCAAGTCAGATAAGGCAACAGGTGCCTTGGTGACGCCACTTCATTTTTCAACAACTTATCAGCATCCAGAGTTCGGTCAGTCTACGGGATTTGACTATACTCGGACTAAAAACCCAACTCGCAGTAAGGCGGAGGAAGTCTTGGCGGCTATTGAGTCAGCAGACTATGCCCTAGC
>CAUSWL010000066.1:0-7298 GCA_963535345.1 uncultured Streptococcus sp. | reverse complement strand
TGACTGAGGAGCAGGTGGAGAAAAATCGTGACCTATATGGCGAAAACACCATCACCAAGGGTCAAGAAGACAGTATCCTCAAAAAGATTTACGAATCTATTATCAATCCATTTACAATCATCCTGCTGGTCATCGCTATGATCTCCATGGTGACCAATGTCTGGTTGGCGAAGCCTGGACAAGAAGATCCGACAACCTCTATCATTATCGTCGTTCTCGTTCTAATCTCTGGTGGTATACGCTTTGTCCAAGAACTGCGGAGTGACAAGGCTGCGACCAATCTATCAAAAATGATTGTGAACACAGCCACAGTTATTCGTGAAGGCCAGAGTTTAGAGGTTGCAATTGAAGATTTGGTCGTTGGAGATATAGTCAAATTAAGTGCTGGGGATATGATACCAGCAGACCTCCTTTTGATTGAATCACGTGATTTCTTTGTTCAACAGTCTGGTTTGACAGGTGAAAGTGACTCGGTTGAAAAACTAGCCTTGTCAAAAATGAGTCAGTCAAATTTTGATAGTCTGCTAGAAGCAGAAGCGCTCGCTTTTATGGGAACCAATGTGATATCAGGAAGCGCCAAGGCTTTGATTCTAGCGGTCGGTGATGACACCATGATGGGAGAAATCGAGCAGACTCTCAATACCTATGACGAACCGACCTCTTTTGAACGGGAGATGAACAGCATCTCTTGGCTCTTGATCCGTTTGATGTTGGTCATGGTTCCCATCGTCTTTCTCTCCAATGGCTTGACAGATGGCGACTGGCTGGAAGCAGGTGTGTTTGCACTGAGTGTTGGTGTTGGATTGACACCTGAGATGCTTCCTATGATCATCACGGCTAGTTTAGCAAAAGGCTCCATTATCATGGCCAAGGAAAAAGTCGTCATCAAAAAACTCAATGCCATACAGGACCTAGGTGCTATTGATATCTTATGCACGGATAAAACCGGAACCCTTACCCAAGACGAAATTGTCCTTGAATATCCTTTGGATATACACGGAGATTTGGATTTGTCTGTGTTGAGACGGGCCTACCTCAATTCCTATTTTCAAACCGGTTTGAAAAACTTAATGGACCGTGCTATTATCAGTAGAACTGAAAAAGAAGCTAAAGAACACGCTATTCTACAAAATTTAGATACTAGCTTCCAAAAAATAGATGAATTACCTTTTGATTTTGAACGCAGACGGATGAGTGTCATCGTCAAGGATGAGAACGAAGTTGTTAGTTTGGTAACCAAGGGTGCCCTAGAGGAAATGCTTGCGATCTCAACCCATGTGGAATATCAAGGTCAGATTAGCCCTCTGACGGATGATATCCGAGTGGAAATCTTAAAAGAAGTAGATCAACTTAATCAACAGGGATTGCGAGTCTTGGGAGTCGCTTATAAAACAGGCCTAAAAGAAGGTTTTGCTTACTCAGTTGAAGATGAAAAAGAGATGATTCTAACAGGATATCTTGCCTTTCTAGATCCACCAAAACCATCAGCAGCACCTGCTATCCAAGCTTTGTTAGAACACGGTGTTCAAACAAAGATCTTGACGGGAGACAATGAGAAGGTAACCCAAGCAGTTTGCGAAAAAGTTGGTTTAGACGTTGATCAAATCTTGTTGGGTTCTGATATTGATGCCATGACGGACGAAGAGTTGGCTCAAGCAGTTGAGAAAGTGACGGTCTTTGCCAAACTCTCTCCGGATCAAAAAGCACGAATCATTTTACAAATCAAATCGAATGGACATTGTGTCGGCTATATGGGAGATGGGATCAATGATGCCCCTTCTATGAAAGTGGCCGATGTGGGGATTTCGGTTGATACAGCAGTAGATATTGCCAAAGAAACGGCTGATGTCATTTTGCTAGATAAGGATTTGATGGTGCTTGAAAAAGGGCTGGTTGAAGGACGCAAAGTCTATGCCAACATGACCAAATATATCAAGATGACGGTCAGCTCTAATTTCGGGAACATTTTCTCTCTGTTAGTGTCTGGTATCTTTTTACCTTTCCTTCCTATGGCTCCGATTCACTTGATTGTGTTAAACCTCGTCTATGATCTTTCTTGCATTGCCTTGCCATTTGATAATGTGGATGAAGACTTTTTGAAACATCCTCATAAGTGGGAAGCTAAGTCTATTACTCGTTTTATGATTTGGATGGGTCCGATTTCTTCTGCCTTTGATATTTTGACCTTTATCTTGCTCTATTTTGTCATTGTCCCAATGGCGACAGGTCAAGCCTATGCTCACGGAGCAGAGTCTGCAACGGGCTTTATTATTTTGTTCCAGACAGGTTGGTTCATTGAATCCATGTGGTCCCAAACCATGGTTATCCATATGCTTCGTTCAGCAAAACTTCCTTTCTTACAAAGTCGTCCATCATGGTTTGTTCTTGGAACAACCTTGCTAGCAGCTAGTTTTGTGACCTTCCTTCCCTACTCTTCAATTGCTAGCCTGCTTCATTTAACCCCTTTGGAACCAATTTATTTCCTCTTTTTGCTTTTGATTATCGTTCTCTATATGATAAGTGTTACAGTTGTAAAACGATTGTATATCAAAAAATTTAAAAGTTGGTTATAAATTGATTTTGTCAAGAAAAAAGTACGAAAATCGCGAAAAAAGTTAATTTTTTTTAAAAATAGGTCGCAAGTCGGATGTTTTTTATGGTATAATAGACTAAACTGATAGTAACATGTAGCGAAAGGGGTAGGTACATGATCAAAATTTATACAGTCTCAAGTTGTACTAGCTGTAAAAAAGCGAAAACCTGGCTCAATGCCCACCAGTTAAGTTATAAAGAACAAAATCTCGGTAAAGAAGGAATTACAAGAGAAGAGTTATTAGATATTCTCACGAAAACAGATAATGGAATTGCCAGTATCGTTTCGTCAAAAAACCGCTACGCTAAGGCACTTGGAGTTGACATCGAGGATTTGAGTGTCAATGAAGTGCTCAACTTAATCATGGAAACACCACGGATCTTAAAGAGTCCGATTCTCGTTGACGAGAAGCGCCTACAAGTCGGCTATAAAGAAGATGATATCCGTGCCTTCTTGCCACGCTCTGTCCGTAATGTAGAAAATGCAGAAGCACGTCTACGTGCAGCTCTATAAAACATCAAGGCTGGGAGTGACTCCTGGCCTTGTTTGCTCTTTTGTTTTAAAATCATGTGAGGAATTATGAAAAAGTTACTAATTGCTAGTTTTGCTCTCGTCTTTTTGCTTGCGGGATGTGGGCAAAAAAAGGAAACCCCTGCTGCTTCTACAACAGCATCTGACCCCATCCAATCAAACCTTCCCGTTTTGGACAATGCCGAAAAAAATACAGTTGTCACCAAGACCCTGTTGATGCCGAAGTCAGAAAATGGAACGCAACAGATTCAGACCATTACCTATAAAGGTAATCAGTTTTTGACCTTGACCATCCAGCAAAAACGACCTGTCGGGGATGAACTCAAGACCTTTATCTCTGAAAATGGCCTAGAGGAGACGCAAAAAGCGCTTCTAGAAGCTGAAGAGAAGGATGAGACCATCCAAGAGGCACGCAAACTAGCAGGATTTACACTGGAAACCAAGCTACTCAGCGAGACAGAAATTCAGACTACAACAACTTATGATTTTCAAGTATTGGATGTCAAAAAGGCATCTCAGCTGGAATATTTAAAAAATATCGGCCTTGAAAATCTCTTAAAAAACGAACCTAGCCAATATATTGCAGATAGAGTGGCAAATGGGGCGACAGAACAATAGAAAATCCAAATTAATAGACTGACTTATTTGTAGAACGTCAGGGAATGTGCTATAATAGTACTATTCTAAGGAAAGAGGGTGTTAGAATGGGATTTACTGAAGAAACTGTACGGTTTAAATTGGATGATTCCAATAAGAAAGAAATTAGCGAAACGTTGACAGACGTCTATGCTTCTTTGAATGACAAGGGCTACAATCCGATTAACCAGATCGTCGGTTATGTATTGAGTGGAGACCCTGCCTACGTTCCTCGTTACAACAATGCACGAAATCAAATCCGTAAGTATGAGCGTGATGAAATTGTTGAAGAATTGGTACGCTACTACCTTAAAGGACAAGGAGTCGATCTATAATCTATGAGAATTATGGGATTGGACGTCGGTTCAAAAACAGTAGGGGTGGCTATTAGCGATCCACTAGGCTTCACCGCTCAGGGACTTGAAATCATCCAGATTAATGAGGATCAGGGCCAGTTTGGTTTTGATCGTATCAAGGAATTGGTTGACAGCTATAAGGTAGAACGCTTTGTAGTAGGTCTGCCAAAAAATATGAACAATACCAGCGGTCCGCGAGTAGAAGCCAGTCAAGTCTATGGTGCCAATCTAGAAGAACTCTTTGGTTTGCCAGTAGACTATCAGGATGAGCGTTTGACAACGGTCGCTGCGGAGCGTATGTTGATTGAACAAGCAGATATCAGCCGTAACAAACGCAAGAAAGTTATTGATAAGTTGGCTGCTCAGCTGATTTTGCAAAATTATTTAGATAGAAAATTTTAAGACAGAGGAGAAACTATGTCACACGATCACAACCATGACCACGAAGAACGTGAATTGATTACACTAGTAGATGAGCAAGGAAATGAAACCTTGTTTGAAATTCTTTTGACCATCGACGGAAAAGAAGAATTTGGTAAAAACTATGTTCTGCTAGTGCCAGTTAATGCAGAAGAAGATGAAAATGGTGAAGTTGAAATCCAAGCTTACTCATTCATCGAAAATGAAGACGGAACAGAAGGCGAATTGCAACCAATCCCAGAAGACTCAGAAGACGAATGGAACATGATTGAAGAAGTCTTCAACAGCTTTATGGAGGAGTGATACAGTCTGGGAGACTGTATCAGCCCAACTCCCAGAAATTGGAGAGAGTTGGAACGTCCGGGGAACGTTTTTAGCCCAGTTCCTTAAAATAAGAGAGAACTGGTATGTCTGGGAGACTGTATCACCCCAACTCCTAGAAACTAGAAAGAGTTGGAACATCCAGTGGATGTTTTTAGCTCACGTTGAAATTCATAGTAGCTAGTGATTAGCTAACCAGGTAAGAGGTCGGGATTTTAGTCCCGACCTCGTTTTTTATTTGTAATCATACTTTGATGCGGTAGTTGATTGGACTTTTGTTAAGGAGACATGTATGTTTGAAGTAGAAAAGTGGCTTCATAGTCGGATTGGTTTAAATTTTAGATCTGGACTTGGACGAATGCAACGAGCTGTGGATTTGCTGGGGAATCCTGAGAAGACTTATCCTATTATCCACGTAACAGGGACTAATGGTAAAGGGTCAACTATTGCCTTCATGAGGGAGTTGTTTGTTGCTCATGGTAAAAAAATTGGTACTTTTACCTCTCCTCATATCATCAGTATCCATGATCGAATCTGTATCAATGGACAGCCGATCGCGGAGGAAGACTTTGTCCGTATAGCTAACCAAGTCAAAGAGATGGAAAAGACGCTTTTGCAAACCCATGACCAGTTGTCCTTTTTTGAATTACTGACTCTGATTGCTTTGCTTTACTTTAAAGAGCAGGGAGTGGATCTAGTCCTGCTAGAGGTGGGGATTGGTGGTTTGCTTGACACAACGAATGTCGTAACAGGAGAGATTGCAGTTATTACTTCCATTGGGCTAGATCATCAGGAGACCTTGGGGGATAGTCTGGAGGAAATAGCCAAGCAGAAAGCTGGTATTTTCAAGGCTGGCAAGCAGGCAGTCATTGCCAAGCTTGCTCCAGAAGCGGAGCTTGTCTGTCAAAATACAGCAAGAGAGTTAGCTGTTGAACTTTATCAAGCTGGGCGAGACTTCACCTTGAAAGCTGGAAATTTCTCAAGCAACCTAGCAAGCTTTTCCCAGCTTGAAATCGGTTTGGAAGGTGTTTATCAGCAAGAAAATGCCGCCTTGGCTTTAGAAACTTTTCTTCTGTTTATGGCGTCAAGAGAGGAAGGTGTCGAAGAAGAGCTTGTCAGACAGGCCTTGCAAGAGACCCACTGGGCAGGTCGATTGGAACGGATTTGCCCGCAAATCTACCTAGATGGGGCTCACAATCTGCCAGCCTTGACTCGTCTAGTCGAGTTTATCCAAGGGAAAATCCAGCAAGGTTACCAGGTTCGCATCCTTTTTGGAGCACTTAAACGCAAGGATTATCAGGGGATGCTAGGCTATCTATCTAAGCAGTTGCCTCAGGTGGAACTTAAGGTAACAGGCTTTGATTACCAAGGCTCTCTGGATGAAAAGGATGTGGCGGGTTATGATTTGATTCCTTCCTATGGCGACTTTATCAGAGAATTTGAAGATAAGGCCAATGGCCAGGACTTGCTTTTCGTGACGGGTTCACTCTACTTTATCTCAGAAGTCCGAGCGAGTTTGCTAGGAAGTGACGAGATTAGTTGATCTTCTAGGCTTAAGTTGTTATACTTGAGGTAGGAGGTACATCTGGAAACTGATCCAGCAAAACATTGGCACAAAAGAAAGGAAATCGCTATGAAAACAAAAACATTCACACTTTCTATTGCTTCACTAGCAATTCTTAGTCTTTTGGCAGCTTGTGGACCTAAGGCACAAGCCCCTACCCAGCAATCGGCTCAGCAATCATCTTCTCAACAAGAATCATCTTCTAGCTCTGCTACAAGTGCTAGTCAAGCACAGGTGTCCTCAAGTCAAGACACTACTGTAGCTCAACCTACGAATATCGATGGTACCTATACTGGAAAGGATGAAAATGATCAAATCACTCTTGTTGTAACAGGTAAAACTGGTACATGGACTGAGGTCGAGCCAGATGGAGATAAGGAAATCAAGCAAGTCAGCTTTGAGTCAGAAAATCAACGTGTCATTATCGGTGGGGATGTCAAAATTTACACGGTTAATGGTAATCAATTGATTATCGATGATATGGATCGTGACCCATCTGATCAAGTGGTACTAACAAAATAGAACTTCAAATTTAACTAAATAGAAGTTCGGAATTAAGGTTCCGACTTTACCTTCTACGACCTCAATAGCGACTGTCCTAGGATTTGTTCGATATTGAAAAATATAAATAATTATGGAAAGAATTATCATTTTGGTAGTTCTTTTTAAGTTTCTTAATACCCTAGTTAAAAAGATAAGAGGGGCAGCGCTTCATATAGTGTGGGTGTAGTTTAGAAATCTTGCAGTTCTTGGAATAGTTTGCATAGAAAAAGGTAAAAGGTTGCCATCTACCCCTGAACTGAGGTATACTAGTAGAAACAGTAGTTTATCAAGCAGTTAAGGAGAATGTTAGAAAAGGAAGGGGATGTATGACAGC
>CAUSWL010000065.1:0-7316 GCA_963535345.1 uncultured Streptococcus sp. | reverse complement strand
AAACGGAGATTGATGTCGCGGAGTGCGTGGTAGTCTCCGTAATATTTTTCGACGTTTTTAAATTCTACTAAAGCCATGAGAGATCTCCTTTGTGTTAGATTTTATAACATGATTCTACAACAAAAGAGTGTTCTTGTCAAATCATATCTGAAAAAAATTCACTAAAATGTTATAAAAAAGCAATCTGGATAGAGAAAATGCCTAAATCATGTTATAATGAAACGATAGAATTCTTAGAAAGAGTGGATGTTTTTTTGATAACTCCTACTTATGAATGGCAGTTTGCCCCGCAGGTTGAAGATGCGGATTTTACAAAGATAGCCAAGAAGGCTGGACTGGGTCCTGAAGTGGCTCGGTTGTTATTTGAAAGAGGGATTCAGGACGAGGAAAGTCTCAAGAAGTTTTTAGAACCTTCTTTAGAGGACTTACATGATCCCTATCTGCTCCATGATATGGATAAGGCAGTAGAACGGATTCGTCAGGCCATTGAAGAAGGGGAAAACATTCTCATCTATGGAGACTACGATGCGGATGGAATGACTTCAGCTTCGATTGTTAAGGAAAGTTTGGAACAGCTTGGCGCTGAGTGCCGTGTTTATCTACCCAATCGCTTTACCGATGGCTATGGTCCCAATGCCAGTGTCTATAAATATTTTATCGAGCAAGAGGGAATTTCCTTGATTGTGACAGTGGATAATGGGGTTGCAGGTCACGAAGCCATTGAATTGGCTCAGACTATGGGTGTGGATGTCATTGTGACCGATCACCATTCCATGCCGGAAACCCTTCCTGATGCCTATGCGATTGTTCACCCTGAGCATCCAGATGCGGATTATCCCTTCAAATATTTGGCCGGATGCGGAGTGGCTTTCAAGCTAGCTTGCGCTCTTTTAGAAGAAGTGCAAGTGGAATTGCTTGATTTGGTTGCTATCGGTACCATTGCAGATATGGTGAGTTTGACAGATGAAAACCGTATTTTGGTTCAATATGGTCTGGAAATGCTGGGGCATACTCAGCGTATTGGTCTACAAGAAATGCTGGATATGGCTGGGATTGCTGCGAATGAAGTTACAGAAGAAACGGTTGGCTTTCAGATTGCCCCTCGTTTAAATGCCTTGGGGCGTTTAGATGATCCTAATCCAGCTATTGATTTGTTGACTGGGTTTGACGACGAGGAAGCACATGAGATTGCCCTCATGATTCACCAGAAAAATGAAGAACGTAAGGAGATCGTTCAGTCAATCTATGAAGAAGCTAAGACCATGGTAGATCCTGAGAAGAAGGTCCAGATTTTGGCCAAGGAAGGCTGGAATCCTGGGGTTCTGGGTATCGTTGCTGGTCGTTTGTTGGAAGAACTAGGGCAGACAGTCATCGTTCTTAGTATAGAAGAAGATCGTGCCAAGGGCAGTGCTCGTAGTGTGGAAGCGGTCGATATTTTTGAAGCTCTGGATCCCCATCGAGACCTCTTTATCGCCTTTGGCGGCCATGCTGGTGCAGCTGGAATGACGCTGGAAGTGGAGAAGCTTCCAGATTTATCTCAAGTCTTGGAAGACTATGTCCGTGAAAAAGGTGCAGATGCTGTTGGCAAGAACAAGTTAAATCTAGATGAAGAGTTGGACTTGGAGACCCTTAGTTTAGAAACGGTTAAAAGTTTTGAACGTTTGGCACCTTTTGGAATGGACAATCAGAAACCTGTCTTTTATATCAAGGATTTTCATGTCGAAAGTGCTCGTACCATGGGAGCAGGAAATGTCCACCTAAAACTAAAAATTTCCAAGGGTGAGGCGAGTTTTGAAGTGGTGGCCTTTGGACAAGGTAGATGGGCAACAGAGTTTGCTCAAACCAAGAATCTAGAATTGGCAGTCACCTTGTCTGTCAACCAATGGAATGGGCAAACTGCCCTCCAGTTGATGATGGTGGATGCGCGTGTGGAGGGTGTTCAACTCTTTAACATTCGTGGGAAGAATGCAGTCTTGCCAGAAGGGGTTCCAGTCTTGGACTTTGCTGGAGAATTACCAGAATTAGCGACCAGTGATGCTGTGGTTGTGAAAACCATTCCTGAAGATATTACCTTGCTGAAGGCCATTTTTCAGGAACAGGATTTCTCTGCTGTCTATTTCAAAAATGACATCGATAAGGCCTACTATCTGACAGGTTACGGGACTAGAGAACAGTTTGCAAAATTGTACAAGACCATTTACCAGTTTCCAGAGTTTGATATTCGCTACAAGCTGAAAGATTTGGCGGCTTATCTCAATATCCAACAAATCTTGCTGGTCAAGATGATCCAAGTATTTGAAGAGCTGGGCTTTGTGACGATCAAAGATGGTGTCATGACAGTCAATAAAGAAGCGCCAAAAAGGGAAATTGGTGAAAGTCAGATTTACCAAAATCTCAAACAGATTGTTAAAGACCAAGAAATGATGGCGCTGGGGACAGTTCAAGAAATTTATGATTTTTTAATGGAGTAATAGATGGAAAGGGACTGAGATGACCTATCTCGGTCTCTTTTTGACGGATAAATGCTTGATGTGGGAGTGGTTGATTGGATAGTCTTTTGGATGGTTTGCTGATGTAAAGGTTGGGGAAATGATTCATTTTTTTTATTCTCTTCTATCACTTTATACGATGTCTGCTTTTAAACCTTATGTAGTAAAAGTATAAATTTTTGTAACATGACTAAAATATAACTCTAAACGAACTGACATGTAAATCAAGTATGATTTTCTTATCAAGAAAATATAAGGGGAAAATAGTTATGAAAAAAACAGTTACGAAACTGACTCTTGGTTTGACTTCTACCGCTATTTTGGCTACAGTTGGGGCTCAAACTGTTCATGCGAACTCTTACGTTGTTCAAGATGGTGATTCATTTTATGCCATTGCAACTGCAAACGGCATGGATCCGCATGAGTTGGCAGCTTTGAATGGAAAAACCATCTTTGATACTATCCACCCAGGCGATGTATTGGAAGTGAGTGGTTCCGCTCAAGCTAGTTCTACCTACAGTGCTCCAGCTAGCACTGCGAACGTGGTATCAGATACAGAGAATGTTGTCGAAAAGACTCCGACAAACTATGGAAACTCTTATCCTGTTGGTCAGTGTACATGGGGCGTGAAAGAATTGGCGCCTTGGGCCAGCAACTGGTGGGGAAATGCCAACACGTGGGCAATCTACGCGAGCGCTCAAGGTTATAAGACAGGAAGTGTTCCAGTAGTAGGAGCAATTGCCGTTTGGGATGGTGGTGAATATGGACACGTTGCCTATGTAACAGATGTTCAAAGTGAAAACTCTATCCAGGTATTGGAAGCAAACTACAGACGTCAAAAGCAGATTGCAAATTATCGTGGCTTCTTTAATCCTCATGAATTTTTAGGTAACGTCACTTATATCTATCCAAACTAAAGATGATAAAAAGATTTAGAATTTCTAAGTCTTTTTTCTTTTTGAAGAAATTTCCTATCGTTAACCTCCATCTTAATGGCTAATTGCTGAAATTTTTAGATTCTGTAGCGAACAGGAAATTTTCGCTTTTGGATGTAGATAAACCATGTCTTTGTAGAAAATAGTTCTCAAGTCGAGAGGTAAAAGCAAGTTTTTTGAACTAAAAGAAAAATTTAGAGTTCGAGAAAGGTATCTGAAATCAAATTGATTCAGAAAATCCGTATTTTTGATGGTACAATCGTTCTATTATCTTCGATGAAGCCTCCAAAAGAGAAGTCAAAGTAAAAGAATTCGATTCACAGTAGTGACTAATCTCTAGTTAAAAACCGATCTTCGTTTTGAAAATAATCAAAAAAATGGTATAATGGTAGGAAAAGATTCGGCTGGAAGTTTTAGAACTTTTAGAATAAGAGGGTAAATTCACCCTATAATCAAGATAAATGAAGTTTCGGAGGGAAAATGAGTAATATTAGTTTAACAACACTAGGTGGTGTACGAGAAAATGGGAAAAATATGTACATCGCTGAAATCGATGGTTCTATTTTTGTTTTGGATGCTGGGCTTAAATACCCTGAAAATGAACAACTAGGTGTTGATGTCGTCATTCCAAATATGGACTACCTTTTTGAAAATAGCGATCGTATCGCCGGGGTCTTTTTGACCCACGGACATGCGGATGCCATTGGTGCCCTGCCTTATCTTTTGGCAGAGGCGAAGGTGCCTGTGTTTGGTTCTGAGTTGACCATTGAGTTGGCCAAACTCTTTGTCAAAGGAAATGATACGGTTAAGAAATTCAATGACTTCCATGTGATTGATGAAGATACAGAGATCGACTTTGGAGGGACTGTGGTTTCCTTCTTCCGTACAACTCACTCTATCCCAGAAAGTTTGGGAATAGTCCTGAAAACAGCTGAAGGTAGCATCGTTTATACAGGGGACTTCAAGTTTGACCAGACAGCTAGCGAATCCTATGCGACGGATTTTGCTCGTTTGGCAGAAATCGGTCGTGATGGTGTCTTGGCGCTCCTCAGTGATTCAGCCAATGCAGACAGCAATATCCAGGTGGCGAGCGAGAGTGAAGTTGGGGATGAAATTACTCAGACCATTGCAGACTGGGAAGGTCGTATCATCGTTGCAGCAGTTGCCAGCAACCTCTCTCGTATCCAGCAGGTTTTTGATGCGGCTGCAGATACAGGTCGCCGAGTTGTTTTGACTGGATTTGATATTGAAAATATCGTCCGCACTGCGATTCGACTCAAAAAATTATCTCTAGCTAATGAAAGTCTCTTGATTAAACCAAAAGAAATGTCTCGATTTGAAGACCATGAGTTGATTATTCTCGAGACGGGTCGTATGGGTGAGCCTATTAATGGACTTCGTAAGATGTCCATTGGTCGCCACCGCTATGTGGAAATCAAAGACGGGGACTTGGTCTATATCGTAACGACTCCATCTATCGCCAAAGAAGCCGTCATGGCGCGTGTTGAAAACATGATCTACCAAGCTGGTGGTGTGGTGAAACTCATTACCCAAAGCTTGCGAGTATCCGGACACGGAAATGCGCGTGATTTGCAGTTGATGATCAATCTTTTGCAACCAAACTACCTCTTCCCTATCCAAGGAGAGTATCGTGAGTTGGACGCGCATGCCAAGGCTGCCATGGCAGTTGGGATGTTGCCGGAACGCATTTTCATCCCTAAAAAGGGAACGACCATGTCTTATGAACATGGAGATTTTGTTCCAGCTGGAGCAGTTTCTGCAGGGGATGTCTTGATTGACGGAAATGCCATCGGGGATGTTGGAAATGTCGTCCTTCGTGACCGTAAGGTCTTGTCAGAAGATGGAATCTTTATCGTGGCAATCACTGTCAACCGTCGTGAGAAAAAAATTGTGGCCAAGGCCCGTGTTCATACGCGTGGGTTTGTTTACCTCAAGAAGAGCCGCGATATTCTCCGTGAAAGTTCAGAATTGATTAACCAAACGGTAGAAGATTATCTTCAAGGTGATGACTTTGACTGGGCAGATCTCAAAGGCAAGGTTCGTGACAATCTGACCAAGTACCTCTTTGATCAAACCAAGCGTCGTCCAGCAATCTTGCCAGTCGTGATGGAAGCAAAATAATAAGCAGAATACCTACAGAAAAAGTCGAAATTCGGCTTTTTCTTATAGAATAGTAAAAGGAGACAACCATGGCAGTTATGAATATTGAGTATTACTCAAAAGTTTTGGATATGGAGTGGGGTGTTACCGTACTCTATCCAGATGCTAGTCGGGTGACTGAACCAGATTGCACAGATATTCCTGTCCTTTATCTTTTGCACGGAATGTCAGGAAACCAAAATAGCTGGCTCAAACGTACCAATGTCGAACGCTTGTTGCGTGGAACCAATCTCATTGTTATCATGCCCAATACAAATAATGGCTGGTACACAGATACTCAGTATGGCTATAACTACTATACAGCTCTAGCAGAAGAACTCCCCCAAGTCATGAAACGTTTCTTCCCTAATATGACCAGCAAGCGAGAAAAGACCTTTATAGCTGGTCTCTCCATGGGTGGTTACGGCTCCTTCAAACTCGCTCTATCGACGAATCGATTTTCTCATGCGGCTAGTTTTTCTGGTGCGCTCAGTTTTCAGGATTTTTCTCCTGAAAGTCAGGATCTGGGGTCACTTGCCTACTGGAGAGGAGTTTTTGGAGAGATTAAAGACTGGACATCTAGTCCTCATTCGCTTGAAAGCATGGCTGCAAAATCCGATAAAAAGACCAAACTATGGGCTTGGTGTGGGGAACAAGACTATCTTTACTCAGCCAATAACCTCGCAGTGAAAAACCTCAAAAAACTAGGTTTTGAGGTGACCTATAGTCATAGTCCAGGTAAGCACGAGTGGTACTACTGGGAAAAACAATTGGAGCGTTTTTTAGCTACTCTACCAATTGACTTTGTCTTGGAAGAACGTTTATCTTAGTTTTAGGTTTCTTTCAGCTTTCTTCAGTAAAATAGAGAATCTATCTTGATCAAGGAGAATGTGATTTCAAGATAGGTTCTTATTTTTATGAAAGGTGGGGCGTCATGTTCTGGATTATTCGATTATTCTTCCGATTTCTTTTGGGAATTTGGCGTTTCTTCTGGCGTCTGGTTTGGACTGTGGTCATTCTACTGATCATTGCCTTTGGAGTGGTTTGGTATCTGACAGGTGATTTTCATTCTGCGGTCAATCAGGTTGAAAAAATGAGCAAGATTGGTCAAGGTGGCTGGAATCAATGGAAGGAGACGGGAACGCTGGAAGTCTTGTCTCAGACAGACAGTCACCAACATGCAGAAGGCAAGTGGGCTCAAGCCTCAGCTCGCATCTATATTGAGCCTCAAATGGATGAAACCTTCCAAGGTGCCTATGCAGAAGCCATAAAAAACTGGAATCAAACGGGAGCCTTTACCTTTGAGGTGGTTGCGGATCCTAGCCAGGCAGATATTGTGGCAAGTGAGATGAATGATGGATCGACCGCTGTAGCAGGTCAAGCCGAGAGTCAAACCAATTTGTTAACCAATCAATTTATATCTGTAACGGTTCGTCTGAATCACTATTATCTATCCAATCCAAACTATGGTTATTCTTATGAACGGATCGTGCACACAGCGGAGCACGAGCTGGGGCATGCCATCGGATTGGATCACACCAACGAGACTTCTGTCATGCAGCCAGCAGGTTCCTACTATGGAATTCAGGCTCGGGATGTGAAAGCTGTTCAAGAATTCTATACCAGTAGCGACTAGATGAATCTAAAATAAAATCAAAGCTCCTCCATCAAGTGATCGGTGGGGCTTTTTGTTCGTCCTGTTACGGCCTTTTTGCTATAATGGAACTATGAA
>CAUSWL010000064.1:0-7400 GCA_963535345.1 uncultured Streptococcus sp. | reverse complement strand
AATCGAATATTCTGCATTCTAAATCCATTTAAAAAAGAATAGATAAGAAAACAAGCCACTAAGAAAGCGAGATAAGACCAGCGCCAACTCTTTTTCTCGAAGATAAAGAGCATCTTCTTCTTTTTCAACCACAAAACGAATAAAAAGAAAATAAGTAACACTTCTCCAACTAGGAAGATTATATAGCTGTCCATTCCTAAACCAAAGATCCTAGCTAGAGTTATGGCTCCTAATGGCGTTAAATAAATGTACAGGAACATTAAAATCATACAGATTCCTAAATGTATTGTCTTTTTCATTCTTTCTCTCCTAACGGTAAACTCTCTATTAGGGCTCTATAGAGGATAGACCATTGATTGTTTTTCTTATTTATCTAGAGTATTCATGTTTATCCATGGTCTATTATCAAAATAGCTAGAACAAAATGTTCTAGCTTTTAAATTTTCTTAGTATTTTCTAAAGCGTTGGTAACGTTCTTCGATAAGTTGGTCGAGTGGTAGTTCTTTCAACCTATCTAGTTCTGCACGCAATTCATTTTTAACGCAATCTAGCAGTTCTTTACTTGACAGTCCTGCCTCTGAGATTACCTTGTCTACGATTCCCATTTCTAGAAGTTCGTGTGAAGTGATTTTCATCAGCTCCGCCGCTTCCATAGCACGACTTCCATCCTTCCAAAGGATAGAGGCAAATCCTTCCGGGCTAAGTACTGCGTAGATTGAGTTTTCTAACATCCAGACACGGTTAGCTACGGCTAGAGCTAGGGCCCCACCAGATCCACCTTCACCGATAATAATCGCGATGATTGGAACCTTGAGGTCACTCATTTCCATCAGGTTTCGAGCAATTGCTTCACCTTGTCCACGTTCCTCGGCTCCAACACCTGGGTAAGCACCCGCCGTATTGATAAAGGTCACAACTGGACGGCCAAACTTTTCTGCCTGTTTCATCAGGCGAAGAGCCTTACGATAGCCTTCCGGATGTGGTTGCCCAAAATTTCGTTTGAGGTTATCATGAAGACTCTTTCCCTTTTGGATACCAAGGACAGTTACTGCCTGTTCACCTAACCAACCAATTCCACCGATGACCGCACCATCATCACGGAAAGAGCGATCTCCATGCAATTCGATAAACTCGTCAAAGATTCCATTGGCAAAATCAAGTGCAGTCAAGCGACTCTGCTCGCGTGCCTCTCTGACTATTTTTGCAATATTCATCCGCGACTTCCTCCATGCAATCTCACTAATTTAGCAATTGTTTCAGGCAATTCTCTCCGTTTGACAATTGCATCAACAAATCCATGTTCAAGCAAAAATTCTGCCTTTTGGAAGTCATCCGGCAAGGTCTCACGAACTGTATTTTCGATAACACGACGCCCAGCAAAACCAACTAAACTTTGGGGTTCCGCTAGGATAATATCACCTTCCATAGCAAAAGAAGCGGTCACTCCACCTGTTGTCGGATCGGTTAAAATAGTGAGGTAAAAAAGTCCTGCCTTGGAATGACGTTGAACTGCCGCAGAAATTTTAGCCATCTGCATCAGGCTCATGATTCCTTCTTGCATACGGGCTCCACCAGAAGCTGTGAAGAGAACGACTGGCAAGTTTTCTACCGTTGCATACTCAAACAAGCGCGTGATTTTTTCACCCACAACGGTTCCCATAGAAGCCATGATAAAGTTTGAATCCATGATCCCAAGGGCAACTTTTTGTCCCTTGATGCTAGCTGTACCAGTTAGTACGGCTTCATCCAAACCTGTCTTTTCACGCATAGTAGCCAGTTTTTTCTGGTAGCCAGGAAAGTTTAATGGATCTTGAGTTTCAATACCTGTAAACATCTCCACAAAGCTACCAGAATCAATCGTCAAATCCAAGCGTTCCTGAGCTGAAATACGGAAAGTATAGCTACAATGGGGACAAATTCGTTCGCTCCCAAGATCCTTTTGGTAAATGGTGTGTTTACAACCAGGACACTGGGAAAAGAGTTCATCCGGAACCTCAGGCTTGGCTTGTGGTTTCTGCCTTACGGAACGGTTAGGATTGATCCGAATATACTTATCCTTTTTACTAAATAGAGCCATAACTCCCCCTTTTAGTTCTCATACTGTTTGAAAGTCTATTCTTTTTCTTGGTATTTTGGCAAGAAAGTTTCCATCAAGAAGGAAGTATCGTAGTCACCAGCGATAACTCGGCGGTCTGAAATCAGATCCAACTGGAAGTCTGCATTGGTTTGCACTCCTTCAATATCAAGTTCATAAAGTGCCCGTTGCATCTTCATAAGAGCATCAAAACGATTCTCCCCATGAACAATGATTTTAGCAATCATACTATCATAGTAAGGGGGAATAGTATAACCTGGATAAACTGCTGAGTCCACGCGCAAGCCAACTCCACCACTTGGTAGATAGAGATTGGTAATTTTACCTGGGCTTGGAGCAAAGTTAAATGCTGGATTTTCCGCATTGATCCGGCACTCGATAGCATGACCTCGTAGGACGATATCTTCTTGTTTGAAAGGTAAAGGTTGACCGGCAGCAATGCGAATCTGTTCCTTCACGATATCAACACCTGAAACAAACTCTGTGACTGGGTGCTCCACTTGCACACGAGTATTCATTTCCATGAAGTAGAAATTGCCACTCGCTTCATCGAGAAGAAATTCAATCGTTCCTGCATTTTCGTAGCCTACAGACTCTGCTGCACGAACGGCTGCAGCACCAATTTCATGACGAAGGGTTTTGCCAATCGCAATGGATGGGCTTTCTTCTAAGACCTTTTGGTTATTCCGTTGGAGTGAACAGTCCCGTTCACCAAGATGGACAACATGACCCTCTTGGTCCGCAAGGATCTGAACCTCAATATGGCGAGCTGGATAAATCACACGCTCAAGATACATAGCGCCATTTCCAAAATTGGCCTTAGCTTCACTGGATGCTGTTTCAAAGGCTGCGACCAAGTCTTCTGCCTTTTCAACCTTACGAATCCCTTTTCCACCACCACCTGCCGATGCCTTAAGCATGACTGGATAGCCAATTTTTTCAGCAACCGCAAGGGCCTCTTCAGCTGTATGAACTTCACCATCAGATCCTGGGATAACTGGAACCCCAGCCTTGATCATTTGCTCACGCGCATTGATCTTATCACCCATGGTATCCATCACAGCCCCAGAAGGACCGATGAACTTAATTCCCACTTCGTCACACATAGTGGCAAACTTGGAGTTTTCGCTAAGAAATCCAAAACCTGGATGGATGGCTTCTGCCTCTGTTAAGACTGCAGCAGACAAAATTGCATTGATATTAAGATAAGACTCTGTCGCCTTACCAGGTCCGATACAGATAGCTTCATCCGCTAGGAGTGTGTGAAGAGCTTCCTTATCAGCAGTTGAATAAACTGCTACGGTCGCAATGCCCAATTCACGCGCAGCTCGAATAATGCGAACCGCAATCTCACCACGGTTGGCAATCAAAATTTTACGAAACATGGAGAACCTCCTTAGTTTCCAATTGCAAAGGTAAGAGTACCACTCGCTGCAAGCTTGCCATCCACTTCAGCCTTTGCTTCAACCACGGCAATCGTACCACGACGTTTCACAAAGGTAGCCGTCATGACTAATTGATCACCTGGTACAACTTGCTTCTTAAACTTGACCTTGTCCATGCCAGCGTAAAAGACCAGCTTTCCTTTGTTTTCAGGCTTGGACAATTCCAAGACACCAGCAGTCTGTGCCAAAGCTTCCATGATAAGAACACCTGGCATAACTGGATATTGAGGAAAATGACCATTAAAGAAAGGTTCGTTTATCGTGACATTTTTAATGGCAACAATAGTATCTTCACTCACTTCCAAGACACGGTCCACTAGGAGCATAGGGTAGCGATGGGGTAGAGCTTCTTTAATTCCTTGAATATCGATCATTTGATACGTACCAATCCTTTACCGAACTCAACCATTTCTTCATTTGAAACGAGAATTTCTGTCACCACACCATCCTTAGGTGCAGGAATTTCATTCATGACTTTCATGGCTTCGATGATCACCAAAGTCTGACCTTTTTTAACACTATCCCCGACTGTGACAAAGGCAGGTTTATCTGGTCCAGCAGCCAAGTAAGCCACCCCTACAAGTGGGCTCTCAACGACATCACCCTCTGGAGCAACCGTCGTTTCAGCTGGTGCTGGAGCTTCTTCCACTGCACTCTCTACTGGAGTTGAAGGGGCCGAAACTACTGGACTAGCAACCACTGCAGCTGGCACTGGAGCAACTTGAGCTGGTGCTTCAGAAGCCATTCTTGCTTCATTCTTACTAAACTGCAATTCGTCCGTTCCATTTTTATAAGAAAATTCTCTCAAACTTGATTGGTCAAATTGAGCCATCAAGTCCTTGATTTCATTTAAATTCATAATTATTTATTCTCCCAACGTTTGAAAGCAAGAACCGCGTTGTGTCCGCCAAAACCAAAAGTGTTTGAAATAGCATAAGGGATTTCTTGCTCCAAGCCTTTTCCATAAACGACATTGGCTTCGATATAGTCTGACAACTCGCTTGTACCAGCTGTCATTGGTACATAGTTATGACGCATGGCTTCGATGGTAGCGATGGCTTCTACTGCCCCTGCAGCACCAAGCAAGTGTCCTGTAAAGGACTTGGTTGAAGATACAGGTACTTCTTTACCAAGGACAGCTACGATCGCACCACTTTCTCCTTTTTCATTAGCAGGAGTTGAAGTTCCGTGGGCGTTGACGTAAGCCACTTGCTCTGGAGAAATTTCTGCTTCTTCCAAAGCCAACTTCATAGCCTTAATCGCACCTTGACCCTCTGGATGAGGTGAAGTCATATGGTAAGCATCACAGGTATTACCGTAGCCAACTACTTCAGCCAAGATAGTTGCACCACGTTTTTCAGCATGTTCAAGGCTTTCAAGAACCAACATTCCTGAACCTTCTCCCATCACAAATCCGTTACGATCTTTGTCAAATGGGATAGAAGCACGAGTTGGATCCTCTGTAGTTGATAGGGCGGTCAAAGCTTGGAAACCAGCGATAGCAAAAGGAGTGATAGATGATTCTGATCCACCAACTAACATGACATCTTGGAAACCAAACTTGATAGAGCGGAAGGCATCCCCAATGGCATCGTTTGATGAAGCACAGGCTGTATTGATTGATTTACAGATACCGTTTGCTCCGAAACGCATGGCAACATTTCCTGAAGCCATATTTGGCAAGGCTTTTGGAAGTGTCATTGGTTTAACGCGTTTTGGACCTTTTTCATGAAGACGGATAACCTGATCTTCGATTTCTTTAATTCCCCCAATACCAGAAGCCACGATGACACCAAAGCGATCCTTATCGATTGCTTCTACATCAAGATTTGCATTTGTCACTGCTTCTTGAGCCGCATATAAGGCATACAAAGAATAGTTGTCAAAACGATTGGTATCTTTTTTGACAAAGTATTTATCAAATGGGAAATCTTGAACTTCTGCCGCATTGTGCACAGCAAATTCGCTGTGGTCAAACTTAGTGATTTCTCCAATTCCAATTTTCCCAGTTTGCAAACTGTTCCAAAATTCTTCTGGAGTATTTCCGATAGGAGAGGTCAATCCGTAACCTGTTACTACAACTCGATTTAGTTTCATCTGTCTTACCTATATCTTTCCTTATTTTTTACATGCTAAGTCCGCCATCAACAGCGAGAACTTGTCCAGTCAAATAATCCTGTCCAGCCAGGAACACTGTAGCATCTGCGATATGTTCTGCTTGACCAAAATGTTTCATTGGGATTTGAGCCAATGTCGCTTCCTTGACCTTATCAGATAAAACAGCCGTCATATCTGATTCGATCATTCCTGGTGCAAGAGCATTTACGCGTACGTTGCGATTGGCAACTTCACGCGCAACTGACTTGGTAAAACCAATCAAACCTGCTTTAGAAGCTGCATAGTTGGCTTGTCCGATATTTCCCATCAAACCGACCACACTAGACATATTGATAATCGCACCTTCACGTGCCTTGATCATCTGTTTCAAAACTGCTTGCGTCATGTTGAAGGCACCTGTCAAGTTGATCTTAATCACTTTTTCAAAGTCTTCTTCAGTCATCTTGAGCATAAGCGTATCTTGAGTGATCCCAGCATTGTTGACCAAGACATCGACAGAACCGAGTTCTGCAATCGCTTGATCTATCATACGCTTGGCATCTGCAAAGTCTGAAACATCACCTGAAATCGGTACTACTTTGACACCATAGTTTGAAAACTCAGCTAGCAATTCTTCTGAGATTGCTCCTCGACTATTCAAGACTACATTAGCGCCTAGTTGGGCAAATTTGTGAGCAATGGCAAGTCCGATACCACGACTTGAACCTGTTACAAAGACATTTTTGTTTGTAAGTTGCATTCTATTTCTCCTATTTCCTGTTGTATTTTGTGGGAGAAGGGATCATTAGTTTCCTAACAAAGCATCCAAGCTTGCTTGGTCTTCAACGTTAGCTAGCTGAGCTGTTTTATCGATTTTTTTGACAAAGCCTGATAGGACCTTACCAGGACCAATTTCAATAAAGTTGGTTACCCCAGCATCCTGCATCACAGCAATACTTTCATAAAAACGAACAGGTTCTTTGACCTGACGCGTCAAAAGCTCTTGGATTCGATCTTTTTCCATAACAGCAGCTTCCGTATTGCCGACTAGTGGGCAAGTGAAATCAGAGAAACTTACTCCCTCAAGAGCTCCAGCTAGTTGCTGACTGGCTGGCTCAAGAAGGGCTGTATGGAAAGGACCCGATACATTTAAAGGAATCAATCGTTTTGCTCCTGCCTCCTGCAAGAGTTCAACTGCTCGGTCAACTGCAGCCACCTCACCACCGATAACGATTTGGCTTGGGGTGTTGTAGTTGGCTGGAGTCACTACTCCAACTTTAGAGGCTGTTTCACAGGCTTCCTCAATCACTTCAACCGGAGTATTAAGAACGGCAACCATCTTCCCAGAGCCTGCAGGTGCAGCCTCTTCCATATAAGCACCACGTTTAGCAACCAAGGCAACTGCAGCCTCAAAGTCCAAGGCACCACTTGCTACGAGAGCAGAATATTCCCCAAGAGACAATCCTGCTACCATATCTGGCTGATAACCCTTTTCTTTCAATAGTCGGTAAATAGCAACCGAAGTCGCTAAAATAGCTGGTTGCGTATAGCGAGTCTGGTTTAACTTGGTTTCTTCCTTATCGATTAAGTCACGAAGGTCATAACCCAAAACCTGACTGGCTTGGTCAATTGTTTCCTTGACGATAGGGTAGTGATCATAGAGATCACGCCCCATCCCTAGATACTGAGCACCTTGACCCGCAAATAGAAAGGCTGTTTTAGTCATTTCTTACAACTCCTGCCCAACGAGAGGCTTCTTCTTG
>CAUSWL010000063.1:0-7497 GCA_963535345.1 uncultured Streptococcus sp. | reverse complement strand
TCGAATTCGACGAAAAATTGAACGTAGTTTCTGAATACTACCTTGGAAAATAATTTATAAACAGAAAGCCTAGGATTCCTAGGCTTTTTTGTTTTTGCTTCTAGTTTCCAACTAGTTGAAAAAGCCTTATAATGATAGTAAAGAGTGACTTGATTGTAAGAAAGGTTGATATGCTCGAAGCCTGAAATCAGTAGAGTAATTCAAGGTTTTAAACAGTAAATCAGTTGACAAAGTCTCTGCTTCTTGGTAGAATAAGAACTGTCATAAAGACAAATAACTTCTTCTTGGTTACAGGCATGCCAACCTGTCACTCGGATGAAGCCAAATAAAAAGGAGAAACATCATGGCAATCTCAAAAGAGAAAAAAAATGAAATCATCGCACAATATGCACGTCACGAAGGTGATACAGGTTCAGTAGAGGTTCAAGTTGCTGTCCTTACTTGGGAAATCAACCACCTTAACGAACACATCAAACAACACAAAAAAGACCACGCTACTTACCGTGGATTGATGAAGAAAATCGGTCGCCGTCGTAACTTGCTTGCATACTTGCGTAAAAACGACGTTAACCGTTACCGTGAGTTAATCAACTCTCTAGGACTTCGTCGTTAATCTTGCGTCTAAACCGTTTCTATACTTCGTTGGCTTCGGCTCGATGTACCATTAGTACAATCTTCGGCTTGTCGCCTAGTCTATAAACGTTTTATCCAGCAAGAATAAAGCTTTCTGATTTCAGAGAGCTTTTTGTTTTTATCCGCTTGCTTAGGCCGTGTTCAATTGAGCATATCTTGATAATGAAGCTACTCTAAATTGGGTAGCTTTTTTACTTTTTTCACCCTACCTCGATATACTCAAGTATTATCTTCGGTTACGGTTCCTAGCACTGTAAGCTAAAATAAACCAGATCATCTCTCTTCGGGGAGATTTTTTATTTTCACTAGTTTTATAGTACAATCTTCGGCTTGTCGCCTAGTCTATAAACGTTTTAGCCCGAGCTCAAATCAGCTCTCTGACTTCAGATGGCTTTTTCTATATATATTTACATCCTTGTTCATCTAATAGAAATATGGTATACTTTTCATGAGAATTTTCTAAATTTTTAATTTTGTTTAAGGAGGTTTTCATGCTTTCCAAATTTTCTGGAAGCCGACGGGACCTGCAATTTGTGTTACTTTTAGGTATTTTGCTAGCTACTTTAGGGATTTCCCTCTTTCTAGCAGTTTCAATGGGATCCGTTGCGATTGCTCTAGGAGATACCTATCGGATTATTTTGAGTAGGTTGGGGTTTCCGCTTGAGATAGGAGAGGTTTCTAAGTCCACTCTTGCCATTGTATGGAATATGAGATTCCCCCGAGTATTACTCGGTCTGATAGTAGGGGCTGGTCTTTCCATGTGTGGCAGTGTGATGCAGTCCACAGTGAACAATCCCATTGCTGAGCCCTATGTCTTAGGAATCTCTGCGGGTGCGACTTTGGGTGCAACCTTGAGCATTAT
The DNA here is from genome assembly GCA_963535345.1 of uncultured Streptococcus sp. Classification (GTDB taxonomy): domain Bacteria; phylum Bacillota; class Bacilli; order Lactobacillales; family Streptococcaceae; genus Streptococcus. Next base: position 6,002 of record CAUSWL010000063.1, on the reverse strand, counting down.
TCTTGGTTTAAAAGTGGTGATTAGCCTTGGAGCTTTTCTTGGAGCTATTTTGGCAACAATTGCTGTCCTCATCATTGCCTCTATGCAGGGAAGGATGACAACATCTAGTCTGATCTTATCAGGAACGGTGGTCAATGCTCTCTTTCTAGCTTTTTCCAACTTTATTATCTCAGTTGGCGCTAATGCGGATAGTGTGATGACCATTAAGTTTTGGACCATGGGCTCGCTCGCTGGGACTTCCTGGGCAGACTTGGTCCTGCCAACTATAGTAGTAGGAATAGCCTTTCTATTTTTCTCTACTCAGTATCGTGTTTTCAATGCGATGATGATGGGAGATGAGGCTGCTTTAACTTTGGGAATTCCCTTACACTTTTATTGGTATCTTTATGTGACCATGGTGGCTGTGCTGACAGCAGTATTAGTGGCAACCTGTGGGATTATTGGTTTTGTCGGTCTGATTACTCCACATTTAGCTCGAGGGTTAGTAGGAACGAATTATAAGAGGCTTTTTCCCGTTGCAACCTTGCTGGGTGCCCTCTTTGTTATCTGGGCAGACGTACTCTCTCGTATCATCATTCCAAACGCAGAGCTTCCTATTGGTATTTTCACAGCCTTAGTAGGTGCTCCCTTCTTTATCTACATTGTTGGAGGTAGGCGAAGGGAGGTGAGGGTCTGATATGGACTTGATTTGTCAGGATATCCATTTTGGACTAGGAGAGAAAAAAATCCTCAAAGGAGTCTCTCTTAAGGTTGAGGGGCATCAATTTCACACGATACTAGGACCAAATGGAAGCGGAAAAACCAGTCTACTTAAACTCCTCTATCGTCAGGAAAAGGCGGACAAAGGCTTGATAAGCCTAGATGGAAAGCCTCTGGAACAATGGACGCTCAAAGAAACAGCCAAGCAAATGGCAGTTGTGACCCAGTTTAACCAACTGCAGTTTGATTGTACAGTTGAAGAAATCGTCTTGCTGGGAAGAACTCCCCACCTCTCTTTTTTACAGAAGGAAAGGGAAAGAGATTATGCCCTCGTTCAAGATGCCCTCGTTAAGGTGGATATGCTCGAGAAGAAAACTCGTCTCTATTCGTCTCTGTCAGGGGGAGAGAAACAGCGAGTCTTACTAGCCCGCGCCTTGGCGCAAGAACCGACTCTCTTGCTCCTGGACGAACCAACCAATCACCTGGATATCAAGTATCAGCTAGACTTGTTGGCCATTGTGAAGGAGCTCAAGGTCAATGTTCTAGCTGTCCTGCATGATATTCAACTTGCTTGTCGCTATTCGGATTATCTCTATCTGATGAAAGAGGGAGAAATCCTTTACCAAGGGACTCCAAAGGAGACCATCACCCCTGAGTCATTGCAAACTGTATACGGAGTTCAAAGTCAGGTGACTTGGACCGAGGATCAGCAAGCCATGATTCACTATTTATAAGAATGAAAAGGAAAACAAGATGAAAAAAACACTAAGCATTTTACTCGTAACAGTAGCTACCCTAACCATGGCAGCTTGTGGCAATACTACTACAGAAAAAACTACCACACAGTCTAGCACAGAAACAAGTCAAAAGGCCAGCACAGAGACAACTTATCCACTAACGGTCAAAACCTATGACGCGAAAGGGAATGAAGTCGAACAAGTTTTTGACAAGGCACCTGAAAAAGTTATTACAAACAATCTTTCAACCACTGAAATCTTATTGGAGTTGGGGTTGAAAGATAAAATTGCTGGCATGCTCAATCCAGACAATGCTGTGACGGACAAATACAAGGACGCGATTGCGACGATTCCTCAAATTGGGGATAAAAAAACGGTCTCACAAGAGACAGTCCTTTCTTATGAGCCAGATGCTGTGATGGGTCGAAACATGATGTTTTCTGAAAAATCCTTGGGGACAGTTAGCACTTGGAATGAAAACAAAATCCCAGTTTATACTCAAAAAGCTTCTCTCTCAACAATTCAGCAAGATTTGGGGAATATCGTAGAAGATGTCAAAAATCTTGGAATGATTTTTAATGTTCAGGACAAGGCCAATGAATACGCAGCTCAATTACAAACTAAAATTGACGCTGTTAAGAAAGCAAATCCAGCAAGCCAAGGTGAAAAGAAAAAGGCTTTGATTATGGTTGCTTATAATGATGAAACCTTCGGTGCCTACAAGTCTGCTTTGCAAGAAAGTTTGCTGAACCAACTTGGTTATACAAACGTTGCTACGGGGACATCAGGCTTGACCTTGGAAAATCTCGTGTCAATGGATCCTGAATTGATTATCTATGTAACCAGCGACCGCAATAAAAAATTGGATGAAAAAGCAGTAGAGTTGATGAAGGCAAATGCTGTTTTGGAAAGCGTTCCTGCTATTAAGAATCAAAAAATCATGACCATCTCTTACGATGAATTGATGGACTATGGTCCAGCAGTGATTGATTCCCTTGAGAAAATCAATGACTTTATCAATAAATAATGAGTTTGATTGGGAAGGAATTCAAGTCAAAATCAGCCTTCCTTCTAACTACGACCCCAATCAAACCTATCCGGCAATTTTATTGAATGATGGAAACTTGGACTTCCTATCGTCCCTTTCCGAATCTGTGATTTTGGTGGGTTTGACCTCTAAAAATCGCTTAGACGACTATACTCCCTGGGCGACATCGGCTCTGAGAGATGGAGCTCCAGATTTTGGCGGTCAGGCAAACGTCTATCATGATCATTTATTTGGAGGCCTTTTAGACAAGTTGCAGTCACTTTATCGCCTGGACGAAACTCGCCTTGCTTATGGAGGTTACTCACTAGGTGGTTTGGCGGCAGTCTACAGTCTTTTCAGCTTTGACAAGGTTTCCTGTGTCTTTTCGATCTGCGGTTCCTTTTGGTATCCTGATTTTGTGACCTACTGCAAGGAAGAAAATGTGAAAAATTTGGACTGTTTGCTGTATTTACAGAATGGTCAAACAGAAGGAGAACACCACACTAATCGCTTGGCTCAAGCACCAGTCTATGCTGAGCAGATCCATACCAGTCTTCAGAAACGCTATCCGAACGGCCAGTTTGTCTTTGACCCTTATGGACACCATGAACAAGTAGCTGAACGATTTTTAGCCTTTTCCAGCTGGTTGGCCCAAAAATGGAAAATCGAATAAAAGATTTATCCCTTGGCTTTTGCCAAGGGATTGTTGTATTTATTTAAGCAAGTTTTTCTCTTTTCTTATCTGGATTCCAGATAAAGCTTGCGATAAAGCTAAAGATGATGGTTAGGATAGCGAGGATAATGGCAAGGATGAGGGCAGGGATGCGGATAAGCCACCAGAGTGGGTTTGGTTTTTTATTATTGTGCCATTGTTTCGTTTCTTGGTCCAGACGTTTAAATTCTGTTTGGATACGATTGGCGACTGTTTCAATGCCTTCGTCATTCATTTTTTTGATATCTGAGATATCAATTGGATTTCCAAAGTTCATATCGACACGTTCACGACTAATCAAGCCCTTCAAAGTCATGGGACCTGTGTAGGTAACCGGCATAATACGGACCTTGGCCATCTTAGCAATCAGAGCTACGCCACCTTTTACATCGTTTGAGTGACGGCTTCCACTTGGAAACATGATGAGAGAGCGGTCACTTTTTTTGAGAACATTGATAGGATATTTGATGGCAGAGGCGCTAGGATTTTCACGGTCGATAGGAAAGGCGCCACACATACGAATCCACCATCCAAAGATACGGTTGGTAAAGAGTTCTTTTTTGGCCATAAAGATAAATTGTTTTGGTTTGGTCGCAAAGGCCATATAAACAGGATCCCACCAGGTGCGGTGAGGTGCAACCAGAATATAATTTTCATCTTGATTAGGAATTTTATCAGTATTATGATAGTGGGCATTGCCATTGATGGACCATAGGAGCAAGACAACCAATCCACGTAAATAAGTATAAAACATGCGATCTCCTTCGATTATTTTCTTGTTATTATTATACCTTATCAAAGGAGGGCTGGCAAACTTTTCCCTTGACTAGGTGCATATTTGGGGTGAGATTAGAATTCTTTTAGAAAAAATGATATGATAGAATTTATGGATAAAAATAAGATTATGGGATTAACCCAAAGAGAAGTCAAGGAAAGACAGGCTAAGGGCTTGGTCAATGATTTTACTGCTTCGGCCAGTACCAGCACTTGGCAAATCGTTAAACGAAATGTCTTTACCCTTTTTAACGCTTTGAACTTTGCCATTGCTTTGGCACTAGCCTTTGTGCAGGCTTGGAGCAATCTGGTCTTCTTTGCCGTTATCTGCTTTAACGCTTTTTCTGGAATTGTGACCGAGTTGCGGGCTAAACACATGGTGGACAAGCTCAATCTCATGACCAAGGAAAAGGTCAAAACCATCCGTGATGGTCAAGAAGTCGCTCTCGATCCAGAAGAGTTGGTTCTAGGAGATGTCATTCGTTTGTCTGCTGGAGAGCAAATCCCCAGTGATGCACTGGTTCTGGAAGGATTTGCGGAAGTCAATGAAGCCATGTTGACGGGTGAGAGTGATTTGGTGCAAAAAGAAGTGGATGCCTTGCTTTTATCAGGGAGTTTCCTAGCCAGTGGCGCAGTTTTGGCTCAAGTTCACCATGTCGGGGCAGAAAACTATGCTTCCAAACTCATGCTGGAAGCTAAGACAGTGAAACCAATTAACTCCCGTATCATGAAATCGCTAGACAAGCTAGCTGGTTTTACTGGAAAGATTATCATTCCCTTTGGTCTAGCTCTCTTGTTAGAAGCCTTGATGTTAAAAGGTTTGCCTCTTAAGTCTTCTGTAGTGAATACTTCAACAGCACTTTTGGGTATGTTGCCCAAGGGAATCGCCCTCTTGACCATCACTTCGCTCTTGACTGCGGTGATCAAGCTGGGCTTGAAAAAGGTCTTGGTGCAGGAGATGTACTCTGTTGAGACCTTGGCGCGCGTGGATATGCTCTGTCTGGACAAGACGGGCACCATCACCCAAGGAAAGATGCAGGTGGAGGCGATTCTTCCTCTGACGGAAACGTATGGTGATGAAGCTATTGCCAGCATTTTGACTAGCTATATCGCTCATAGTGAGGATAAAAATCCAACAGCCCAAGCCATTCGCCAGCGTTTCCAAGGTCAGGTTTCCTATCCTATGCTTTCGAATCTTCCTTTCTCAAGCGACCGTAAGTGGGGAGCTATGGAGTTAGAAGGTCTGGGGACGGTTTTTTTAGGGGCACCTGAGATGTTGTTGGACTCTGAAGTCCCTGAAGCCAGAGAGGCCCTAGAGAGAGGGTCACGTGTCTTGGTCTTAGCCCTCAGTCAGGAAAAACTAGACTATCACAAACCACAGAAACCATCTGATATTCAGGCCCTGGCCTTGCTGGAGATCTTGGACCCCATTCGAGAAGGAGCCGCTGAGACGCTGGACTACCTCCGTTCTCAGGAAGTGGGACTCAAAATTATCTCTGGCGACAATCCCGTTACAGTATCCAGCATTGCCCAGAAGGCTGGCTTTGTAGACTATCACAGCTATGTAGATTGCTCAAAAATCACAGATGAGGAATTGGTTGCCATGGCTGAAGAGACAGCTATTTTCGGACGTGTTTCTCCTCATCAAAAGAAACTCATCATCCAAACTCTGAAAAAAGCAGGGCATACAACGGCAATGACAGGGGATGGTGTCAATGATATCCTAGCTCTCCGCGAAGCAGATTGTTCTATCGTTATGGCTGAAGGAGATCCGGCGACTCGTCAGATTGCCAATCTAGTTCTCTTGAACTCAGACTTTAATGATGTTCCTGAGATTCTCTTTGAAGGTCGTCGTGTAGTCAATAATATTGCCCATATCGCACCGATTTTCTTGATTAAGACCATCTATTCCTTCTTGCTTGCAGTCATCTGTATTGCCAGTGTTTTATTAGGACGGTCTGAGTGGATTTTGATTTTCCCTTTTATTCCGATCCAGATTACCATGATCGACCAATTTGTGGAAGGGTTCCCACCATTCGTTCTGACTTTTGAG
>CAUSWL010000062.1:0-7536 GCA_963535345.1 uncultured Streptococcus sp. | reverse complement strand
AGAAATATGCTCTTCTTGCTGGAGAAACTCCAGTAGTTGCGGCTGCTATTCGTGAGCACTACATGCCTACATCAGCCGAAGGAGAACTTCCAGAGAGCAAGGTCGGAGCCATTCTAGCCATTGCAGACAAATTGGATACAATTTTGAGTTTCTTCTCAGTAGGTTTGATTCCATCAGGTTCTAACGACCCTTATGCCCTTCGTCGTGCGACGCAAGGTGTTGTTCGTATCTTGGATGCCTTTGGTTGGCATATTGCTATGGATGAGCTGATCGATAGCCTTTACAGCTTGAAATTTGACAGCTTGACTTATGAAAATAAAGCAGAGGTTATGGACTTTATCAAGGCTCGTGTTGATAAGATGATGGGTTCAACTCCAAAAGATATCAAGGAAGCAGTTCTTGCAAGTTCAAACTTTGTTGTGGCGGATATGCTAGAAGCAGCAAGTGCTCTTGTGGAAGCAAGCAAGAAAGAAGACTTCAAACCATCTGTCGAATCCCTCTCACGTGCTTTCAACTTGGCTGAAAAAGCCGAAGGAACTGATACTGTTGATCCTGCTCTCTTTGAGAATGAAGAAGAGAAAGCCTTGGCAGAAGCCGTAGAATCACTTGTTTTGTCAGGGACTGCAAGTCAGCAATTAGAACAACTCTTTGCGCTTAGCCCAGTTATTGATGCTTTCTTTGAAAATACCATGGTAATGGCTGAAGATCAGACTGTTCGACAAAATCGTTTGGCAATCTTGTCGCAATTAACCAAGAAAGCAGCTAAGCTCGCTCGTTTTAACCAAATCAATACTAAATAAACTCAGTCAAACGGACTGTATCTTATCACAAAGGAGAGGAAATGGATCCGAAAAAAATCGCTCGTATCAATGAGCTTGCCAAAAAGAAAAAAACAGAAGGCTTAACTTCTGCTGAAAAAGTGGAACAAGCTAAACTTCGTGAGGAGTACATCGAAGGCTATCGTCGATCTGTTCGTCACCACATCGAGGGAATCAAAATTGTGGACGAGGAAGGCAATGACGTCACACCAGAAAAACTACGTCAGGTACAACGTGAAAAAGGTTTGCACGGCCGTAGTATAGATGATCCTAACTCATAAAATGAAAGGGGGTGTAGATGATTTACATTCCCCTTTTCTGTTGCAATAAAAAAGAAGGAGCCAAATGGCTCCTTTTGGTTTCTTAGTTGCTTGCACCAGAAGTAGCGTCTGCGTCACCACCGTGGCCTCCAGCATCCCCTGAATCAGAAGCGCCAGAAGTTGCATCGGCGTCTCCATGACCTCCAGCAGCAGGAGCAAATGGTCCGCTACCACCTACCAAACGTTGACCCGTTTCTTTTAGGTACCAGTCAAGCCATGGTTGGAAGTTAAAGACAATCTCATTGATACCAGCGTATGATCCATCAGGATAGTACATTGCTTGGTAGTTGTGGGTGTTGATGACACCTGCAGGAGAACCTGGAACGATTGTACGGACGTATTCTTGGTTTCCGTTGCGAAGTGTTCCGATAACCCACTCTACGTTCTTCATACGTGCTGGTGGAAGAGAACCATGAACAGTTGACATACGGCTACCTGATTGAGGTGGTACACGTTTAGCAAACATGGTGTCTGGATCTTGGTGAGCGTTGTTATAGTAGAGGAATTGGTTGTTGTCGTCAGCGTATGTCAATTCAAATGGCATAGCTTTCAAGAACATATCAATTTGGTTAACTGTCAGGATACCGTGGTCTAATTTGACATAGGTATCACCAGAAACAGCTCCAGTGATTGCAGCAACTTTTTCTACCCATTCTGGATCGTCAGGATCAACTTCCGTAATGGTTGTAGCAATTGGTTTTCCACAATCCAAGTCTTCTGGTTCGATTGGTTTTGGTTTTTTCAATTTCGAAACGACTCCTACGTATTTTACAAAGTTATCTAAGCAAGTTTCAAGGAATTTAACAGTTCCTTCGTTGGTGATATTTCCGTTGTTATCAAAAGCTTCCTTAGCTTTACCAAGAAGGAATTCGTTACCTGGAAGTGTGTAGGCATTGACACCTGGAGCGTCAAGTATCTTACGAAGGTGAACTTGGGCACGTGATGTTCCTTGGTCATAGTATGATGCTCCCACAATCATAACAGGCTTGTTTTCAAATGGATGAACTTCGTATGAAAGCCATTCAAGTACAGATTTGAGAGAAGCTGAGATAGTGTGGTTGTGCTCAGGAGTAGCGATAATGACACCATCAGCACGTGTAATCTTGTTATACAAGAAACGCAATTGGAAGCTTTCGTCCCATTTTTCGTCTTGGTTAAACATTGGAACTTCGTCAATTTCAAGGACTTCTAATTCAAATTTGAATTTGAAATTGCGACGAATAAATTCCAAGAGTTTGCGGTTATATGATTGATCGTAGTTTGATCCAACAAGTCCAACAAATTTCATTCTTTCGGTCTCCTATCTTACAAATTTTCCCAGTCAAATTCTTCTGCATCTTTGCGAAGCAATTCTTGTGCATTACGCAATTTTTCAGTAATTTTCACGAAGATACGGAAGTCATCAAAGATGGCATCCAATTTCTTGATGACGTCAAGGTCAACCAAGTCACCACTTGGGTTAAATGCTTGAAGAGAGTGTGAGAGCAAGAATTCATCTGGAAGAACATTTGCCTTGATTTCAGGAGCGTTCAAGATTTGACGAAGTTGCAATTGGGCACGAGATGAACCAAGTGTACCGTAAGAAGCACCAGTGATCATGATTGGTTTGTTCAAAAGTGGGTAGATACCGTAAGATAGCCAAGCAAGAGCGCTCATCAATACCGCAGTGATAGAGTGGTCGTACTCAGGAGTACCGATAATCACACCATCAGCCTCTTCAATTTTAGCTGCAATCTCAAGAATTTCAGCTGGAAGTTGCTTATCTGCTGGTTTGTTGAAAACAGGGATATCCTTGATTTCAACGAGTTCAATTTCAGCTTTATCAGCAAAGTGTTTTTGCATGTATTGGAGCAATTGGCGGTTTGTAGAACGTTTAGAGTTCGTTCCAACAATGGCAATAAGTTTTAGCATGAGATTTCCTTTCTCTTTTTACATAATACAATTTTGAAGGCCTGAAGAACATGCAAGGCGTCCCTCTTTGTCGATGAGGATGGCTTCAATACCATCTATACTTTCGACTTGCCAGAGGATAGAAGCGCTTCGTTCTCCGAAAAGGCGCGTTGTCCAAATCTCACCATCAACGGATTTATCAGAGATAATCGTTAGGCTAGCGAGATCGGTTTCGACAGGGAATCCTGTCTCACTATCAAAGATATGGTGATAGTCTTTTCCATCTACTGTCAGGTGGCGTTCATAGATACCTGAAGTGACAACGGATTTGTTAGAAGCAGGGATAGTTAGGAGATTATTGCCACGAGGATTTTGCGGATCTTGAATCCCAATCTGCCAGGCTTTCCCTTCTTTGGCTTGGTTATTCCCGATGGTGAGGATATTTCCTCCGAGATTGATCAAGGCAGAGGTGACACCGTGTTCTTTCAAATACTGGGCAACCTTATCTGCACTATAGCCCTTGGCTAAACAACCTAAATCAAGCTTCATTCCTTTCTTCTCTAAAAAGACAGTAGAGCTAGTCGGATCCAACTTGATAAAATGAGGGTCAACTAGAGGCAAGACAGCTTCGATTTCTTTAGAGTCTGGAAGCCGTGCATCTGCAAATCCGATTCGCCAGGTTTGAATCAAGGGACCAATACTGATATTGAGATGGCTAGATGGAGCTAGGCTATGCTCAAGTCCAAGAGCAATCAGTTCAAACAGGTCAGGATGAACCTTAACAGGTGCGATTCCAGCCTGGTAGTTGATTTCCATCAGTTCGGATTCTTGACTGTTGGCGTTAAAGCGGTATTCGAGCTCCTTGAGCAAATCAAAGGCTCCTTGAAGTAGGCAATCAGCCTGTTCATCTACTAATGAAATCGTGATCGTTGTTCCCATTAGCCGTTCCGAACGTGAGTGAAGAGGCAAGCTACCAGCTCCTTTCTCTTTATAGGAAATCATTCAATATAAGGTCGTTAAAGAAAAATTAAACCCCTTACATTTTCTTTCCATGTATCTAGCATATCATAAAGTCAGCGTTTTCACAAATGAATTTTGACAAAAAGTCAAGAAATATGCTCAAAATTAATATGAAAACGATAGAAAAATTAGATTTATCAATGTTAAGTGTATTTTTTTCTGAAAAAAAGAGAATTCTGAGCAAATGCCTTGTAAACGCTAACAGTAAATGATATACTAGAAAGGTAAATCAAAAATTAAAGGTAGGAATTTTTCTATGAGTAAAATCGTTGTAGTTGGTGCTAACCACGCTGGTACAGCTTGTATTAATACCATGTTGGACAACTTCGGACATGAGAACGAAATCGTAGTATTTGACCAAAACTCAAATATTTCATTCCTTGGTTGTGGAATGGCGCTTTGGATCGGGGAACAAATTGATGGCCCAGAGGGTCTCTTCTACTCTGATAAAGAAAAATTGGAAGCAAAAGGTGCCAAAGTTTACATGAACTCACCAGTTCTTTCAATTGACTATGATAACAAAGTTGTGACTGCAGAAGTTGAAGGTAAAGAACACAAAGAGTCTTATGACAAATTGATCTTTGCAACTGGTTCAACTCCAATCTTGCCTCCAATCGAAGGTGTTGAAATCGTTAAGGGTAACCGCGAATTCAAAGCGACTCTTGAAAATGTACAATTTGTTAAATTGTACCAAAACGCTGAGGAAGTTATTGAAAAACTTGAAGACAAGAGCAAACACCTTGAGCGCATTGCCGTTGTTGGTGGTGGTTACATCGGTGTTGAGCTTGCTGAAGCTTTTGAGCGTCTTGGAAAAGAAGTTGTCCTTGTTGATATCGTAGACACTGTCTTGAACGGCTACTATGACAAAGACTTTACCCAAATGATGGCGAAGAACTTGGAAGACCACAACATCCGCTTGGCTCTTGGTCAGACAGTTAAAGCCATCCAAGGTGATGGAAAAGTTGAACGCTTGGTAACAGACAAAGAAACATTTGATGTGGATATGGTGGTTCTTGCTGTTGGTTTCCGTCCAAATACAGCTCTTGCTGACGGTAAGATTGAACTCTTCCGCAATGGTGCCTTCCTTGTAGATAAGAAACAAGAAACATCTATCCCAGGTGTATACGCTGTTGGTGACTGTGCGACTGTTTATGACAATGCACGTAAAGATACAAGCTACATCGCTCTTGCATCTAACGCTGTACGTACTGGTATCGTTGGTGCTTATAACGCTTGTGGACATGAATTGGAAGGAATCGGAGTTCAAGGATCAAACGGTATCTCTATCTACGGTCTTCACATGGTTTCGACTGGTTTGACTCTTGAAAAAGCCAAAGCTGCAGGCTATAATGCAACTGAAACAGGCTTTAACGATCTTCAAAAACCAGAATTTATCAAACATGACAACCACGAAGTTGCCATCAAGATTGTCTTTGACAAAGACAGCCGCGAAATTCTTGGCGCTCAAATGGTATCACGTGATTCTGCTATCAGCATGGGAATTCATATGTTCTCACTTGCTATCCAAGAGCATGTGACAATTGACAAGTTGGCTTTGACAGATCTATTCTTCTTGCCACACTTTAACAAACCATACAACTACATCACAATGGCTGCACTTACAGCTGAAAAATAAAAAATGATGAGCTATCTGGCCTTAGGTTAAGGTCAGATAGTTTTTTAGTTATACTCTTCGAAAATCTCTTCAAACCACGTCAGCTTCGCCTTACCGTACTCAAGTACAGCCTGCGGCTAGCTTCCTAGTTTGCTCTTTGATTTTCATTGAGTATCAATCTGTACCCATACAATTATCCTTTTTTTATCTTGTACTTCATTCTAATCTGGCTTAAAATGAAATGGTAGCTACCAATACAAATGATGAGGATAAAGAAATGACTGAAAATCGTTATGAACTAAATAAAAACTTGGCACAGATGCTCAAAGGTGGGGTTATCATGGACGTTCAGAACCCTGAACAGGCTCGTATCGCAGAGGCTGCTGGTGCGGCAGCTGTTATGGCCTTGGAGCGAATTCCAGCTGATATTCGTGCAGCTGGTGGGGTTTCCCGTATGAGTGATCCAAAGATGATTAAGGAAATCCAAGAAGCGGTTAGCATTCCAGTAATGGCCAAGGTCAGAATCGGGCATTTTGTTGAAGCTCAGATTTTAGAGGCTATTGAGATTGACTATATCGATGAGAGTGAAGTGCTGTCTCCAGCAGACGACCGTTTTCATGTGGACAAGAAAGAATTCCAAGTTCCTTTTGTCTGTGGAGCTAAGGACTTGGGTGAAGCCTTGCGTCGTATCGCTGAAGGAGCTTCCATGATTCGGACAAAAGGAGAACCGGGTACAGGAGACATCGTTCAAGCCGTTCGTCATATGCGCATGATGAATCAGGAAATACGCCGTATTCAAAATCTACGCGAAGATGAACTTTATGTGGCTGCCAAGGACTTGCAAGTCCCTGTAGAATTGGTCCAATACGTCCATGAACACGGAAAATTGCCAGTTGTAAACTTCGCAGCTGGAGGTGTTGCAACACCAGCAGATGCTGCGCTGATGATGCAACTGGGGGCAGAGGGTGTCTTTGTCGGTTCAGGTATTTTCAAGTCAGGAGATCCTGTTAAACGAGCAAGTGCCATTGTCAAAGCGGTAACCAACTACCAAAATCCTCAAATTCTAGCACAAATCTCTGAAGACCTAGGGGAAGCCATGGTTGGTATCAATGAGAATGAAATTCAAATTCTCATGGCTGAGCGAGGAAAATAGATGAAAATCGGAATACTAGCCTTGCAAGGCGCCTTTGCAGAGCATGCAAAAGTGTTAGATAAATTAGGAGTCACTGGTGTCGAAATCAGAAATTTAGATGATTTTCAGAAATATCAGAGTGACTTGTCCGGTTTGATTTTGCCTGGCGGTGAGTCTACAACCATGGGCAAGCTCTTGCGTGACCAGCAGATGCTGCTTCCCATCCGAGAAGCCATTCTTTCTGGACTACCAGTCTTTGGAACTTGTGCGGGATTAATCTTACTAGCTAAGGAAATCACTTCTCAGGAAGAAAGTCATCTTGGAACCATGGATATAGTGGTTGAGCGCAATGCTTATGGGCGCCAACTAGGAAGCTTCTATACAGAGGCAGAATGTAAGGGAGTTGGTCAGATTCCCATGACCTTTATCCGTGGACCGATTATCAGCAGTGTTGGAGAGGGTGTAGAAGTTTTAGCAACAGTTGATGATCAAATCGTTGCAGCCCAAGAAAAAAATATGCTGGTAACTTCTTTTCATCCAGAATTGACAGATGATGTTGGCTTGCACCAGTACTTTATCAATATGTGTAAAGAAAAAAGTTGAGAAAAGATTCTCAACTTTTTTACATGTAATAAACAATGGCAATATATTGGAGTGCAGACGCCGCTAGGATAAAGAGATGCCAAATCATGTGGAAATAAGGTTTTTTCTTAGCGTAAAATCCAGCTCCAACTGTATAAC
>CAUSWL010000061.1:0-7603 GCA_963535345.1 uncultured Streptococcus sp. | reverse complement strand
ACACTCTCAGGAGTACGAGTTGTATTATTGGTCACAAAGAGGTAGGGAATTTCTCTTTTTTGTAACTCATGGACAAAAGCCTCACCCGCGGGAATTCGGTCTTTCCCCTTGTAAATGGTTCCGTCTAAATCAATTAAATAACCTTTATAAGTCATATCGTCCTTTCTAATTGCCTTCAATTTCTTGCCACGTAATCATAGCTTGGGCATTGATCTCGCCATCACTGATAATCTCATGCTTGCTTTCTAGCCCCTTGAGTTCATAAGCTGAAGCAATCATGCCACCTGGTCGCACTTCTTTGACATATTTGAGATTGATTTTCTTTGGAATATACTTAGTCAAAAAGTCTGCTCCCATGACCTCAAAAATCCAATCCAAGTATTTACTGTTATTAACATGACCATTCATATCCAAGTCGTAAAAACGAACATGGTAGTCTTTACTGATCGGGTCTTCTAGGTTAGCATACTTTGGCCCACGGATGAGTTTTTTATCAAACTCAGACTGGTAAGGCGCAACAATCTCCGGTTCGACAGCATGAACTTTCCGACTCTCTCTGTCCATGAGAACAAAGGTTGCTACCATACGAATGATTTCTTGACCTGCTTCATCATAGATAGTGAAACGGCGGTAGCAAAAAAGACGATTGTAAGTCAATGCTTCCGTTTCAATCGTAATCTCCTCAGCAAAGCGAGGCAAGCGAACCACGTCAATCGCATAGTCTGTAATAATCCAGACCAGATTGTAACGTTCTAACACATCCTTATCGCTAACTCCCAGTTCAATCGACTGCATACCTGATACTTGCAAGGACAGCAAAATCACATCTGGAAGTTTGATATGACCGTTCATATCCGCCATATCAAAAGGAATTTTCATTTTCATTTGATAAGTTAAGCCCATTGTTCTACTCCAAAATAAATCGTTCTGCTACAGTGTCTCCTAAGAAGAGACCTCTTTTTGTCATTCGGACACGATCACTGTCGATCTGCATAAGTCCTTGTTGAACCAAGTCTCTGATGATTTCGCCATAAAGTCCATCAAAGGATCGTCCAAATTTTTCCTCAAATCGCGCCATAGAAACTCCGGATTTTTTCCGGAGGCCTAGGAACATTTCTTCTTCCATCTGCTCCCTTTGACTCAGGTGTTCTTCTGTAATCCGAGCATTTCCTGCCTCTACCGCAGTGAGATAGTGGCGGATAGGACCGTGGTTTTTATAACGCACCCCGTCCACATAACCCGAAGCACCCGCACCGATACCATAATACTCGGCATTGTCCCAGTACATGAGATTGTGGCGACTTTCAAATCCGGGTTTAGAGAAATTGGAAATCTCATAATGCTCAAAACCAGCTCGCTCCAGTTCTGCGATGATGTACTCAAACATCTCCGCTTCTAACTCTTCCTTGGGTAGGGGCAATTTCCCACGTCTCATGCGGTTCATAAAGACCGTATGATTCTCCAAAATCAAGCTATAAAGGCTCATATGAGGAATATCAAGCGAGATTGCCTTAGCGACATTGTCCTTGACCTGATCCATAGTTTGACCAGGTAGAGCGTAAATCAAATCGATGGAAATATTATCAAAACCGGCCAGTTTGAGGCGGTCGATATTTTCATAAATATCCTTCTCCAAGTGACTACGCCCGATCTTTTTCAGCATTTTGTCATCAAAAGTCTGCACACCTAAAGAAACACGATTGACTGGTGACTGTTTCAAAACCATAATCTTATCTGCATCCAGATCACCAGGATTGGCCTCAATGGTCAACTCTTCTAAGGCTGACAAGTCTAGGTTTTTAGTCAAGCCATCTAAGAGCAACTCTAATTGCGAAGCGGACAGAGCCGTTGGAGTCCCGCCTCCAATATAGAGAGTTCGTAACTTTTTGATATCATAAGAACGAAACTCCTCTAGTAGATGCTTCAAGTAACTATCTACTGGTTGATTCTTGATAAATACTTTTGAAAAGTCACAATAATAACAAATCTGTGTGCAAAAGGGAATATGCACATAGGCGGACGTTGGTTTTTTCTGCATAGTACTTATTATACCACAAAGACAGGCTTGCAGATAAAAATCACCATCTCCAAAAACCAGAGATGGTGATACCTTATACTTCAGTAATATCGATGATGATTTCTTCTTGGTCTTCAGCAACGTCTGGAGTTGCTGACTGTTCTTGCCATTGCTCCTTGAGATTGTTAAAGGTTTCCTTTGACGCTTCTGTCGCTTGTCGAGCACAGTTTTTAGCTTGGTCAAGGACACTATCAAAAGTGATTTCACCAGATTCTACTTGTTCCTTTGTTTTCAGCACAAAGTCAGTTGCCTGTTCCTTCACTTCTGTTAGTTTTTCACAGACTTGCTCTCTAGCATATTCTGGATCTTCTCTCAAATCATCTAGAAAATCCTGAGCTTGACTACAAACTTGTTTACCCTTGTCACTGGTCAAAAACAAAGCAAGAGCTGCACCTGAAACTGTTCCTAAAAGGATAGAGGATAGTTTTCCCATAAGATTTCTCCTTTTTTATTTTTTGAAAAGTTTACTTGCGACACGAAGAGCGGACAAGCCTGCACCTGTTTTAATGGTCTTTGAACCAGCAGATGAAGCTTTTTTGCCTAAAACACGCGCATGTTGGTTGAGATCAGATACTGACTCAGATAAGTCAGCCACCGCCGTAAAGAGTGGATCAATCGTCGCAACTTTGATATTGATATCGTCTGCTAACACATTGACCTTAACCAACAATTCATTGGTCTGATGCAAGGTAACGTTCACATCTGAGCTCAACGTTTTGATGGTTTTCTCTGTCTCATCAATCATACGACCGGCTTTTTGAATCGTGATTGTCAAATAGACTAAACAGACAATCAAAGCAATCGCAACAAGTATATATGCAACTTCTAACATTTATTTTTCCTCCTCTGTATGATAGAAAGGGGCTTTCTTTCGATTTTGATAAAGTATGATAAAAATACCGAGTCCGATAAGGATAACTGATAACCATTGGGAAACTCGCAGACCAAAGAACATGAGACTATCCGTCCGCATTCCTTCGATAATCATACGACCAAAGCCATACCAAATCAAGTAGAAAGCAGTGATATGACCACGTCTGATTCCCTTTAATTTTCGTCTAAAAATCAGAATCAAAGCAAATCCAATCAGATTCCAAACCGACTCATATAAGAAGGTCGGCTGACGGTAGCTACCCTCAATGTACATCTGGTCACGAATGAAGCCTGGCAAATAATCCAAACTATCTACCGCTGCACCGTAGGCTTCTTGGTTAAAGAAATTTCCCCAACGCCCTAAACTCTGGGCAATCATGACACTCGGTGCTGCAATATCTAAGAAATCCCAAGTATTAATCAGCTTTCTATCTGCAAAGATATAAAGGACAACAGCACCCGCTATCAATCCTCCGTAAATGGCCAAACCACCATTCCAGATGGCGATGATTTCACCTGGATTTTGCAGATAATAATCTAAGCGAAAGAGTACGTAGTATAGTCTAGCACCTAAAATAGCAACTGGAAAAGCAATCAGGATAAAATCCAAAATATCATCTGATAGAATTTTCTTTTTAGGAGCTTCTTTCATGGCAAGATAGACTGCTAAAACCAAACCAGCTACAATACACAAAGCATACCAACGAATAGCAAAGGGGCCTATTTCAAATGCGACTGGATTAATCATGTTTCACCTCATTTTGAGCGATTAGATTTGTCAAGCGTTCTTCAAATAAACGTGTCGCGTCAAAGCCCATTTCTTTAGCACGGTAGTTCATGGCAGCCGCCTCAATAACAACGGAGATATTGCGTCCTGTTTTTACTGGGATGCGGATACGTGGAATAGCTACACCAGAAACTTCGAGTTCTTCGGCATTGTTTCCTAGACGGTCAAAGGTCTTATGCGTATCATAATTTTCCAAATAAACTGCTAGCTGAACTTGTGAAGAATCTTTTACAGCACTCGCACCATAAAGACTCATGATATCGATAATCCCAACTCCACGAATCTCAAGCAAATGCTTCAAGATTTCAGCAGGTTCGCCCCAAAGAGTCATCTCATCCTTAGAATAAATATCTACACGATCGTCTGCTACTAGACGGTGTCCACGCTTCACAAGCTCAAGACCTGTCTCACTCTTACCGATACCGCTATCTCCTTGGATCAAGACACCCATGCCATAGATATCCATCAAGACACCATGCACGCTAGTACGTTTAGCCAAACGGGAATCAAGATAGCTAGAAAGTTCTCCAGATAAACGACTGGTTGCTGTTCGGCTAGTTAAAATCGCAATCTTACATTCCCTAGCAGCCCTCAACATTTCCTCTGGTACCACCAGGCCACGAGCCACGATAACCGCAGGTGTTTCAGGTAGAAACATTTTCTTCAAAACTTGATAACGGTTCTGTGCAGGCATGGCAACTAAATAGGACCACTCCTTCATCCCTAACAGCTGAATCCGTTCTGGTGTATAGTAATCAAAATAGCCCGTCATTTCAAGACCAGGTCTCATAATGTCCGCAGTATTGATTTCTTTTTCAAGTAATTCGCCTTCACCATAGACAATATCTAGTCTGAGTTTTTCAATGACATCTCTTACTAAAACCGACATAATTTCCTCCTTCAATCGAGTTCTCCCTACTATTATATCAGATTGTAGTTGGAAGTTTCCTTTTTTTGCAGGATTTACAGTATTTATTTGATGTTTCTTGGGGAAAGATTTGGCTAGGAAGTCTTTTCGTACTCCTTCAAATTAACCGAGACAAATCTACTGCAAATCGGTCAACATCTATCACCAAATCCCTTCCAGATTTTGCTAAGTAAATCCTTGGAAGACCTTTTGTTAATATTCTATTTGCATCAGCCATATCTTGAGGATAGGTATAGAACTGTTGACCTTTTGGGAACTGATTTTGGACTTGCCATTCTTCAAACTCCTTCAAAAAAGTCTTATGAGATGGCATACTGACTTCTTCGAACAAGGAATGGTCAAAAAATCGTACCAAACGATATAGACCATGAATCTCATCCGCAAAGCACTTATCAATCTTTTCATAGGGGTAACCTCGCCTCTGATAAGCTTGACATAAGTTTTGTAAGGACTCACTTAATGCAACTGCATCTTTTCTTGCCAAACTTATAAAATACCGAACAGAAAATTCTTCCATACCAGTTCGTTTTTTCTTCTCTAAAAACTGTTGTGCACGCAAGAGAGACTCGGATAATCTTTCTTCATCTTGATAATAAAGAGCGTATAAAAGATTCATCACATTTTCTGGATAATAGGTTCCTTTCAACAAGGGTAAATCTTTGGGGATGAATGATGGAATGACTGAAAAATCGTTACAAGCAAAAGAGGTAATCAAGCCTTTCAAAATTCCATCTGTATAAATGGTTCCACTTGCCAACAAACCGCCTCTCAGCAGCTCGGTTCTTCCTGTTTGCCATAGCGCATTGTTTAACTGTGTATAATCCCCACCTAAAAACGCAGCATAATAAGCAAAATATTTAATATCATCTAGCAATAAGCTACTGTACAATTTAACCCTTAAAACCTTGTCAGACAATACTTTTGAATCGGTTAAATACTTTTCAAAAATTCTTTGGTTTGACTCTTCAAATTCCTTCCAATCTATCGGATCAGCACAATAACCCCAATCTTCCAAGTGATTTTCACGCATCTTTTGATATTCTTTTATATACTCTTTCATAAGAATTTGTTCCTCTAAATACTATGCAAAAAAAGACTAGACAAGTCTAGCCTTTCATTTCAAATTAGAATTTTTTACGTTTACGAGCTGCTTCTGATTTACGTTTACGTTTTACAGAAGGTTTTTCATAGAATTCACGTTTGCGTGTTTCTTGAAGAGTACCAGCTTTAGTAACCGCACGTTTGAAACGACGAAGTGCATCGTCAAGAGATTCATTCTTACGTACTACTGTTTTAGACATTTTTTTCACTCCCTTCAAGTTCAAGATCTATTCCATTTTACACGCAAAATGAATATTTGTCAAGGGAAAACTGACATAAACTTATATTATCTTCCCTTTTCTTTTTAAAAGGGACAACGTATTAGAATAGATGTCATAATAGCGAAAAAAATTATTTTAATCCTGTTCAGAAACAACTTTTATTTCTTTATCATTTACAATAACAGCTTGTGAATTGTTCATTCGCATTAAGTCGAGCTGATTTTTATAGGTTTCAAAGGTCTTCTTGCTACTATCAGTAAAAGGCTCCTCACCATAATGTGGAAGGATGTAAAACTCCACTTCATTCAATCCCGTTGTATCCGATAACTCTTTCGCTACCGTCTTGTCATCCATGAGCTTATTGTAGTCAACATCCTTGGCGGTAATGATAGCCCCTGCTGATTCTCCCACATAGATCAGCCCATCTCTTATTTGTTCTTTGATAAGAGATAGGAGTTGCTTTTTCTTTAATTCTTGTAATAAATAAAAGGTATTCCCACCAGAGATATAAAGAATCTTGCTTTGGAAAATCTTTGCCTGTGCAGTTTCTCGATCACAAGAAGCAATATCTAGAACCTCTATCTCAAATCCTAAATCTTTGAATGTTTGCTGAGCCTCATCGATATAGGCAGTATAATCCTCTTTGTTCCCAGCGGTAGGAATAAATAAAACCTTGTTTTCTAGATTCTTTTCCTTTGCATAATCGCTAAAAAGCTTTTTGACTCCAGCAAAGTATGAACATAAAAATAATTGTTTCATGACTGTCCCTCCATTAATGTTTAACAATTTTATAAAGAAGCCACGATTCCTTTCTTTGACTAGTTACGAGCTCAAACCCTATTAACAATAAGAATCGTCTAAATACTTCTTCGCTTTGCACCTCTGGTAAAAAGTAAGATAACTTGTTATACTCACAAGCTAGTAAGAGTATCCCGTCTGATTTGAGTATCCTTCAAAGTTCCATAAAAGAAGCCTCTAGGTCCTGCCAATGAAAATGAGTTTGAAAGGCTGTGATTAAATCAAAACTTCGAGCCCCCTCTGAATAACTTTATTATACCACTTTAGCAGGATAGTGAACAATTGAGGCAAAATAATTAGACGATTTTCAAATCAATTACCAAAAAGAGAGAACCAATTGGTTCTCTCTTTCTGTTAGACTGACATCTTCTTAGATAGCAATGAATGTAATCATTTCAATCAAGTATCTAAAACAACTTACTAGATGACTTTCACCACTAATTATTCTTCCTCAGATTTTTTTCTTTGAGCTAGAGAAATTAATCCCATACCTGATAAAGCAGCCAATAGACCAGCTGTCAAGTGAGATGTCTCCTCAGAACCCGTATTTGGAAGAGTTTTAGTAGTTCTTTCTTCTGTAATACCTTGTTGTTCTGGATTTTCAATCACAGGAAGTTCTACTACTGTTGGAATATAGAATCCTGAAATGATATTTCCATTACGGTCTTTACGGATCACTTTCACACCTTTGGCTTGTCCTACAAAGTCTGCCTCAGGGGTAAAGGTGACGGTGCCATCTGGTGAGATTACATAAGTTCCTTCACCTGGAACGACTTTTTCAGTTGTTCCATCTTCAAAGGTTGGCGGAACTGTCAGAT
>CAUSWL010000060.1:0-7607 GCA_963535345.1 uncultured Streptococcus sp. | reverse complement strand
TGGCTGACTTGCAAGCTAAACTAGATGCCTTTGTTGCAGAACACAAACTCAGAGGAGAAATCAAAGAAGAGGCTGGCAAATACAAGGTGACTGTGATTGGTAAATCAGCTCATGGTGCTATGCCTGCTTCAGGTGTCAATGGTGCGACCTATCTGGCCCTCTTCCTCAGTCAGTTTGACTTTGCAGGACCTGCAAAAGACTACCTCGACATCGCTGGTAAGATTCTTTTGAATGACCATGAGGGTACAAATCTCAAGGTTGCTCATGTAGATGAAAAGATGGGTGCCCTTTCTATGAATGCCGGTGTCTTCCGCTTTGATGAAACAAGTGCTGACAATACCATTGCCCTTAACTTCCGTTATCCAAAAGGAACAAGCCCAGAGCAAATCAAGTCAATCCTTAAAAACTTGCCAGTGGCTTCAGTTAGTCTTTCTGAACACAGCCATACCCCTCACTATGTGCCAATGGAAGATCCGCTTGTGCAAACCTTGTTGAATGTCTATGAAAAACAAACTGGTCTTAAAGGTCACGAACAAGTCATTGGTGGCGGTACCTTCGGTCGCTTGCTGGAACGTGGAGTTGCCTACGGTGCCATGTTCCCAGACTCAATTGACACCATGCACCAAGCCAATGAATTTATCGCCTTGGACGATCTCTTCCGAGCAGCAGCAATCTATGCAGAAGCTATCTATGAATTGATCAAATAAAACGATAGAAGTCTGAGATTTTATGCTTGGACTTCTTTTTGGAGGGAAAACAGATGTCTCAAATTGAAAGAATCAAGCAAGCCATTATGGCGGATCCGCAGAATACCAGCTATACAGAACGCGGAATTGAACCTCTCTTTGCGGCGCCAAAGACTGCCCGCATCAATATTGTCGGTCAGGCTCCTGGGCTTAAAACGCAAGAAGCTGGGATTTATTGGAAGGATAAGAGTGGCGATCGCTTGCGTGAGTGGCTAGGTGTGGATGAAGACACCTTTTACAATTCAGGTTATTTTGCAGTTCTGCCCATGGATTTTTACTTTCCAGGACATGGCAAGTCGGGTGATCTTCCACCTCGTACAGGTTTCGCAGAAAAATGGCATCCGCAACTCTTGCAAGAGTTGCCCGATATCCAATTAACTCTCTTGATTGGGCAATATGCCCAAGTCTATTATTTACAAGAGAAAGTTAGTGGCAAGGTGACAGAACGGGTAAAACATTACCAGAACTACTTACCAACCTATTTCCCCCTAGTTCACCCTTCTCCTCGTAATCAAATTTGGATGGCTAAGAATCCTTGGTTTGAGTCAGAAGTGGTGCCCGATTTGAAAAAAAGAATTCAAAAGATTCTTGGAGAAACAAAATGAAAGAAATTACTTTTAACGATTTTTACCAGCTTTATCAAAATGAGCAACTTTCTCTAGTGGACGTGAGAGAAGTAGAAGAGTTCGAGGCGCTTCATTTAGAAGGCGCACACAACCTACCACTTAGTCAATTGACTGATACTTATGATCAGTTGGACAAGGACCTCTTGCATTATGTCATTTGTAAATCTGGGATGAGGTCAGCGCGTGCTTGTCAATTTCTAGCTGAACAGGGTTATGAAGTTATCAATGTCCAAGGTGGAATGACGACCTTTGAAAATCTTTAAACCTCTATAGCGATAGATCCTAATCTTCCCTTGCTTGGTTTTAACCGAGTGAGGGATTTTATTTTTAGACTATTCTTATTTTTTAAAATATTGAAAACATTCAATGATTAATTTTAGATACTTTTTTCAAAGTTTTAATCATGGTATACTAGGTCAGTATTTTAGAAATATGAAGGAGATTATTATGGCTAAAAAAGGTGCCCTAACAGGCTTGCTCCTGTTTGGAATATTTTTTGGTGCGGGAAACTTGATTTTTCCGCCTTCTCTAGGTGCTTTGTCTGGAGAACAGTTTCTTCCTGCCATCGCAGGTTTTGTCTTTTCAGGTGTCGGTATTGCCGTCTTGACACTTATTATTGGAACGCTAAACCCGAAAGGATATATTCACGAGATTTCTAAGAAAATCTCACCTTGGTTTGCGACTCTTTATCTTGCAGTCCTCTATCTATCGATTGGCCCTTTCTTTGCCATTCCACGTACAGCCACAACAGCTTACGAAGTCGGGATTAGCCCCCTCTTGTCGGATGCTAATAAAGGTCTAGGGTTGATTATCTTTACCGTGCTGTATTTTGCAGCGGCTTATTTGATTTCACTTAATCCTTCAAAGATTTTGGATCGAATCGGACGCATCTTAACGCCAGTCTTTGCCTTATTGATCGTTATCTTGGTTGTACTAGGTGCCTTCAAATACGGTGGAACAAGTCCTCAAACTGCGTCAGCTGCTTATCAAGCTTCTGCCTTTGGTACAGGTTTCCTAGAAGGTTATAATACCTTGGATGCCCTTGCTTCAGTTGCCTTCAGTGTAATTGCTGTTCAAACCTTGAAACAACTTGGATTCTCCAGTAAGAAAGAATACATTTCAACTATTTGGGTGGTTGGTATCGTTGTAGCTCTTGCCTTTAGCGCTCTTTACATTGGTTTAGGATTCCTTGGAAATCACTTCCCAGTACCAGCAGAAGTGATGAAGGGTGGAACACCAGGTGTTTATATCTTGTCGCAAGCAACTCAGGAAATCTTTGGTTCAACAGCTCAACTCTTCCTTGCTGTTATGGTAACTGTAACCTGCTTCACAACGACAGTTGGATTGATTGTGTCGACAGCAGAGTTCTTTAACGGACGTTTCCCACAAATCAGCTACAAGGCCTATGCAACTGCCTTTACCTTGATTGGATTTGCTATTGCAAATCTTGGTCTGGATGCGATCATTAAGTACTCAGTGCCAGTACTGGTAATCTTGTACCCAATCACCATCGCCATTGTGATGATCGTGATTGTTAATAAGTTTGTAGCCCTATCAAAACCGGGCATGCAGTTAACTATTGGGCTTGTTACAGCTATTGCTCTTGCAAGTGTCCTTGGAAGTTCCTTTAAGATTGAGTTTCTAGAAAATCTGATTAATGCCCTTCCGTTTGCGTCAGCCTCTCTTCCATGGCTAGTGCCAGCTATTATCGGAATCTTGCTTTCATTGGTTCTACCAAACAAACAAGAGAGTGATGTTTTTGAGATGGAATAAAAAAATTCTTGGTCATTGACCAAGAATTTTTTGTATGAACACGACTCATTAGTTGGTTTGTTCAGTATAACCAGCCTCTTTAAGCATTTTTCTAGTTTTTAGAAAACTTACACGGCTTCCAGAGCCAGAAACTTCATTTGGCATTGCTTTTTTCATCTCTTCGAGATTCACAACAGTCATGTCAACCTCCATGCTATGGATGACTTTTCCATCTTTGAATTCGATATTTTGTGTAATGCCTTTAAGTCCTTCCTCCTTTTTATAAGTTTTCACGATAAGTTCTTTAATCTCTTCTGCTGACTTGTCCAGTATTTCAGGGTCAAAAACATTATAGACTTCTTGTTTTACAACATCATCCCCCTTAACAGTGTATGTCAAGGTAGAAGTTCTTCCGGGATTGCTATTGTGAACAAAAATATAGTTTTTTGTCTCATCTTTCTTTTCAGATGATTGTTGACTGCTTTGTTTGGTATCGCTTGATTGAGTTGTTTTATCTTCTTTGGTACTGCTGTTTGCAGTTGTTGATGCTTGTTTGGAACATCCGAGTAGGAGGATAAGTGAAGCCACTAGAGCTAATGAAGTTTTAACATAAGTTTTCATAAAATTTCCTTTCATAATCAAAGTATTTTGTATTATAACATGATTCTACTACAAAATCAACTAGACCTCCCCTCTCATCTGACCTGACATGACAACGAATAGAAACTAGTCTGACGATTAATGTTTTGTCTCTATCTATTTCAAAGAACTTTTATCCTATGGATTGAAAAGTGGGAAGTTTTAAATGCACTTTTTATGGAATTGCGATGAATCTATTGAACTCATCGTTTAGGGATGTAACAAAATACCCCAAGAGTTAGAGTTGTGTCTAACTTTTGGGGTGGACCTACACTAGTCTATATGAAATTTTAGGAGATTAGTTCGTCTTTTCTGTGAATCCCATTTTTTCCAGTGCTTTTTTTGAGTTTGAGAAACTCACACGATTGCCGATACCAGAATATTCTTCAGGAAGTGCTTTTCTAAGTTCGCTAATGCTTGCAACTGAGAAATCAACTTCTAGATCTTGAACAACTTTTCCATCTTTGATTTCAATCGTTTGTTTAACACCTTTGAGTCCATTATAACCTTTGTACTTTTCTTCGATAAAACTCTTGACATCTTCTGGAGTTGCGTTAAGAATCTCAGGATCTGCAACATTTTGAGCGGTTTGCTTGATAACATTGTCCCCCTCTACAGTATAAACCAAGGTAGAAGTGATTCCAGAATTATTTTTGTTTACAAAGGTATGTGTCTTAGTTGTTTCCTTCTTTTCAGATGATTGTTGGCTGCTTTGTTTGCTCTCACTTGACTGAGTTGTTGTGTCTTCTTTGCTACTGCTGTTGATAGGTGTTGATGCTTGTTTGGAACATCCGAGCAGGAGAACAAGTGAAGCCACAAGGGCTAGTGATACTTTAAAGTATGATTTCATATTTTTTACTTTCCTTTCATAATCAAAGTATTTGTATTATAACATGGATCTATAGTGAAAGCAACTAAACACAGTTTTTCTCCTTTTGAGACGGAGTCTGACTAGAAAAATGTTATAATGGTAGGAAAGAGGTGAAGAAATGAATCATACTATAAACTATATCAAAGAACTAACCGCAATTGCATCTCCAACAGGCTTTACTCGTGAGATCTCAGACTATCTAGTCCATACTTTAGAGAAACTTGGTTACCAGCCTGTTCGTACAGCTAAGGGCGGTGTCAATGTGACCATTAAAGGTCAAAATGATGAACAACACCGCTATGTGACTGCCCACGTGGATACGCTGGGTGCTATTGTCCGTGCTGTCAAACCGGATGGTCGTCTCAAATTGGATCGTATCGGTGGTTTCCCTTGGAACATGATTGAAGGGGAGAACTGTACCGTTCATGTGGCTAGCACAGGTCAAACGGTATCTGGGACCATCCTCATCCATCAAACTTCTTGCCATGTCTACAAGGATGCAGGAACTGCAGAACGCACACAGGACAATATGGAAGTGCGTTTGGATGCAAAAGTAAGTAATGAAAAAGAAACCCGCGCCTTGGGCATCGAAGTCGGTGATTTTATCAGCTTTGATCCACGTACTGTCGTGACAGAGACTGGTTTTATCAAGTCTCGCCACTTGGATGACAAGGTCAGCGCAGCGATTTTGCTCAATCTTCTTCGTGTTTATAAGGAAGAGGGAATTGAGTTGCCAGTAACAACTCATTTTGCTTTTTCAGTCTTCGAAGAGGTGGGCCACGGTGCTAATTCCAATATTCCAACTCAAGTGGTGGAATATCTAGCTGTGGATATGGGGGCAATGGGAGATGACCAGCAGACGGATGAGTATACAGTGTCTATCTGTGTCAAGGACGCTTCAGGTCCCTATCACTACGACTTCCGTCAACATTTAGTGGCTTTGGCAAAGGAGCAAGATATTCCATTTAAGTTGGATATCTATCCGTTTTATGGTTCGGACGCTTCGGCAGCTATGTCAGCAGGAGCAGAGGTTAAGCATGCCCTCCTTGGAGCTGGTATTGAGTCCAGTCACTCTTACGAACGAACACACATTGATTCAGTAGTGGCGACTGAGCGTATGGTCGATGCCTATCTCAAGAGCGCATTGGTAGACTAATATGTGCTTGATTTGTCAAAGAATTGAATGGATCAAGGCAGGGGAAAATCCCTACTTTGTAAAAGAACTAGAAACAGGCTATGTTGTCATTGGAGACCACCAATACTTTAAGGGCTATACCTTATTTCTGGCAAAAGAGCATGTCACAGAACTCCACCATATGGAGACTTCTGTAAAACTTCGTTTTCTAGAGGAAATGAGTTTGGTCCAAGAAGCTGTTGCCAAAACGTTTAACGCTGAAAAGATGAACATCGAACTTCTAGGAAATGGAGATGCCCACGCTCACTGGCACCTCTTTCCAAGACGATCAGGTGATATGAAGGGTCATGGATTGAATGGCCGTGGTCCAGTCTGGTGGGTGCCCTGGGAAGAAATGGCGGCAGAAGATTGCCAAGTGAAATCCCATGAGTTGGAACAAATGATTAAAGCCTTATCCGATGAATTAGAGAAGCACTTGGTCTAAGAGAGGAAGCAAAAAATGAAAAAAAGATATATCGTTTTATCCGGTTTGCTAGCAGTAACCCTAGCAGCATGTTCTCAAGAACAACCTAAAAATGAAGAAAATACTCAAAAAACGGAACAAACTAGTCAACCTGAAGGAACTGTGGGGAGCAAATCTCAAGCCTCTAGTCAGAAGAAGGCAGAAGTTGTCAATAAGGGAGACTACTATAGTATTCAAGGGAAATACGATGAAATCGTCATAGCTAATAAGCACTATCCTTTGTCAAAAGACTATAATCCAGGAGAAAATCCAACAGCTAAAGCAGAGTTGCTGAAGCTCATTTCAGCAATGCAAGCAGCTGGCTACCCAATCAGCGATCACTACAGTGGTTTTAGAAGTTATGAAACTCAAACCAAACTTTATCAAGACTATGTGAATCAAGATGGTAAGGAAGCTGCTGATCGCTACTCAGCTCGCCCAGGTTACAGTGAACACCAAACAGGTCTTGCATTTGACCTTATTGGGACAGATGGAGATTTAGTTACTGAAGAAAAGGCGGCCCAGTGGCTCTTGGATCATGCGGCTGACTATGGCTTTGTTGTTCGCTATCTCAAAGGCAAGGAAAAAGAGACTGGCTATATGGCGGAAGAGTGGCATCTTCGCTACGTCGGAAAAGAGGCCAAAGAAATTGCTGCAAGTGGTCTCAGTTTGGAAGAGTACTATGGCTTTGAAGGCGGAGATTACGTCGATTAAAAAAGTAATTTTTCTCTTGCATTTTTAGATAAATAGTGTATAATGGAAAGGTATGTGTAAAGCATACTTGTGGGAGGTAAAAATCTTTAATTACCGCCAAAACCACAAAGGAGGATTTAAAAATGGCTAAAAAAGTCGAAAAACTTGTAAAATTGCAAATCCCTGCTGGTAAAGCTACACCAGCTCCACCAGTTGGACCTGCTCTTGGTCAAGCTGGTATCAACATCATGGGATTCACAAAAGAGTTCAACGCTCGTACAGCTGACCAAGCTGGTATGATCATTCCAGTTGTTATCTCAGTATACGAAGACAAATCATTTACTTTCGTTACAAAAACACCACCAGCTGCTGTTCTTTTGAAAAAAGCTGCAGGTGTTGAAAAAGGATCAGGTACACCTAACAAAACTAAAGTTGCTACAGTTACTCGTGCACAAGTACAAGAAATTGCAGAAACTAAGATGCCAGATTTGAACGCAGCAAACATTGAGTCTGCAATGCGTATGATCGAAGGTACTGCTCGTTCTATGGGATTCACTGTTGTTGACTAATCAATAACACCCCCAATATAACCCGCAAGACTTCATCATTTCGAGAAGTGACGTGGGAGATGAAAATCGATTGA
>CAUSWL010000059.1:0-7810 GCA_963535345.1 uncultured Streptococcus sp. | reverse complement strand
AGCTCTCTTTATTTTCTCTAAACCTACTAAATAGTGCAGTTTTAATGATGTTACATTTACTATATTCCCTTGAGATGTTGCTAATTTGTTGCTATAATGGCTATAAATCATATCATAAAGGAGAAGATGATGAAAAATTTTAAACGTCTTTTGTTAGCTGTTGTAGCTGTCTTTGCAGCCGTCCTTTTGGTAGCTTGTGGCGCTAAAAGCGATAATGGGACTTACGTGTTTGAGCCTACTAAGGATGAGATCAAAGATATTATGCCAAGTGAATTTCAATCTTTGATAGGTGATAATTACTCATTCACTATTTCGATTACAATCAATGATAAGAAAGGTGAGATGAAAGTAGACACCAATGCAGGTGGTCAAAATGTAAATCAAGTGATTGATTTGGAAGTAGACCAAAAAGCTAAAACTCTTGTCTCAGAAAATGAGTATGGGAAAGCGGAAATTACTTATCAAGTTTCAGGAAATGTGTTAACGATTAAGGATGTGAAGAATTCTTTGATGGGTGACACAGACATGTTTAATAACTACATGAAAATTGCTAAGTTCAAAAAAGTTAAATAAGCAATCATGGCGGGATTTAAATTCCGCCTTATTCTATTTCTTTGTTGATACAAGAAATATTACAAGAATATGACATTTATAAACTTTCATTGCCGTGTACCTGAATTGTTGATATAATAGTGTTAATCTAACTAAAAAGGAGAAGTTATGAAAAACTTTAAACGTATTCTTTTGGCTGTAGTAGCTGTTTTTGCAGCAGTCCTCTTGGTGGCATGTGGTGCCAAAAGTGATAACGGGACTTATGTCTACAAACCATCAAAAACTGAAGTGAAGGAAATCCTTGAAGAACAAGGTGCTCCAAGTTCAAGTGTAGATGCATTGATCGACAATGTTAAATTGGAAGTTTCAGTGACCATTAAAGATAAAACAGGTAGCCTTAAAATTAAAGGTGAAATGATGGGACAAAAGACTGACCAATCATTTGATATGAAAGTTGACCAACAAAAGAAAACTCTTCAATCTAAAACAGGTAAAGGTGAAAAGGTTAAATACAAAGTTTCAGGCGATGTGTTCACTTTTGATTTATCTGGTGAAAAGAGTTCAGGTCATGAAGCCGCTTTGGAAATGTTCAAAAACGCTAAATTCAAACGTACAAAATAATACAAGAGAAGGGCAGAGAGTATCTGCTCTTTTTCTTCTTTAAAACATCTTGAATCGGTATGAAAATAGTGGTAAAATCTGATTATAAAATACATTAGGAGATTGATTATGAAAAATATTAAACGTATTCTTTTAGCTTTCGTTGCAGTTTTTGCATCAGTCCTCTTGGTGGCATGTGGTGCAAAAAGTGATAATGGGACTTATGTCTACAAACCATCAAAAACTGAACTCAAGAAAATTCTTGAGGAGCAAGGCTTATCAGGTAGTCAATTAGAGTCTATTGGAAACGTTATTAATTTTGAAGTTTCTATTAAGATCAAAGATTCTAAAGGAACCCTCAGCATCGCGGGTGAAGTCGCTGGTCAAAAGAATGAGCGATCTTATGATGTCAAAATCAATCAAAAAGAGAAAACAATCTCGTCAAATGATGGTAAAGGAGAAAAGATTACATACAAGGTCGATGGTGATTATTTGACATTTGATCTTTCTAAGTTAAGTAATAGCAACCAAGGGGATCTTATGATTCTTAAAAACGCTAAATTCAAACGCACGAAATAATGCATATGAAGAGTGGGGAAACCTGCTCTTTTGCTTTACTTTTATGACTAGTTTGGTATAATGAATGAGACTACAGATGGGACTGGGGCAGGAATGATTTTCTTTGAAAATGATTTCGTCTCGCTCCCTCTTTTCTGTGTGATCAAGGTTATTATTTATGGAAAAGGAGAATCATCTATGCTTTATATTTGGTCTTACTTGAAAAAGTATCCCAAGTGGCTAGCCCTGAATCTATTTTCAGCGGTCCTGTTTGTTATTGTCAATTTGGGCTTGCCAACGATTCTAGCTCGCATGATTGATGAAGGAATTAACCCGCGTGATGTGGATCGGCTGTATTTCTGGGGCTGGGTCATGTTTGCGATCATTTTGCTCGGGATTGTGGGACGGATTATCTTGTCTTACGCGGTTGGCCAGCTAACGACCACCATGGTTCGCGATATGCGTAATGACCTCTATGCTAAGTTACAGGAGTACTCGCATCACGAGTATGAGCAAATCGGGGTATCGTCATTGGTCACTCGCTTGACTTCTGATGCCTTTGTTTTGATGCAGTTTGCGGATTCTATGTTGAAGATGGGGGTCATCACACCCTTGATGATGGTTTCTAGTGTTCTCTTGATTCTGACGACCAGTCCTTCTTTAGCGTGGATTGTAGCGGTATCTGTACCATTTCTTGCTGTCGTCGTCTGGTATGTAGCAGTTAAGACACGTCCACTTTCCGAGAAGCAACAAAAGACCCTCGACCATCTCAACCAGTTTGCCCGTGAAAATTTGACAGGACTTCGTGTGATTCGTGCCTTTGCCCGTGAAGAATTCCAGGAAGAGAAATTTGCGGCTGAAAATGAAGTCTACGCAGAGAACTCGAATAAATTGTTCAAACTAACTGGTTTGACAGAACCCCTATTTGTGCAGATCATCATTGCTATGATTGTGGCGATTGTCTGGTTTGCTTTGGATCCTCTTCATGACGGTAGTTTGAAAATTGGGGACTTGGTTGCCTTTATTGAGTATAGCTTCCACGCGCTTTTATCTTTCCTCTTTTTAGCCAATCTATTTACCATGTATCCTCGGACTGCGGTTTCTAGCCGTCGGCTCAAGGAAATCATGGGCATGCCCATTTCGATTGATCCAAATGAGAATGGTGTAACAGAGACAGCATCTCGTGGCTATTTGGAATTTGACAATGTCACCTTTGCTTATCCAGGTGAGACGGAGAGTCCAGTTCTCCATAATATTTCCTTTCAAGCCAAACCTGGCGAAACCATTGCCTTTATCGGCTCGACCGGTTCTGGGAAATCTTCACTTGTGCAGTTGATTCCTCGATTCTATGATGTCACTTTAGGAAAAATTTTGGTGGATGGTGTAGATGTCCGTGACTACAATCTGAAAGCCCTTCGCCAAAAGATTGGTTTTATTCCGCAAAAGGCCTTGCTCTTTACAGGAACCATTGCTGAAAACCTTCGTTATGGGAAAGAAGATGCCTCTGTACAAGAACTAGAACAAGCGGCTGAAATTTCCCAAGCCAAGGAATTTATCGACAGTCGTGAGGAGCGCTTTGATACGCATTTGGCAGAAGGTGGTAGCAACCTTTCAGGTGGTCAAAAACAACGCTTGTCCATCGCTCGTGCCGTTGTCAAAGATCCCGATATCTTTATTTTCGATGATTCCTTCTCTGCTTTGGACTACAAGACGGATGCTACTTTACGCAAGCGTCTCAAAGAAGTTACAGGAGATGCGACCGTCTTGATCGTAGCGCAACGCGTGGGAACCATTATGGATGCGGATCAAATTATTGTCTTGGACCAAGGGGAAATCGTCGGTCGAGGTACTCACGATGAATTGATGGAAATCAATGAGATTTATCGTGAAATTGCCAATTCGCAGCTCGATAGTCCATCATTAACAGAGGAATAGAAAGGAGAAGCAGATGAAACAAGAACAAAACAGTTTTAGTAGACTATGGACTTATTTGAGAGCCTATCGCTTGGAAGTTTGCTTGTCCATTTTCTTAAAAATCCTGAGTGTCGTCATGAGTGTTGTCGAACCCTTTGTTTTGGGGCTTGCTATTACTGAGTTGACAAAAAATCTCATGGATATGGCAAAAGGCCTTGCGGGAGCTGGTCTTAACACCTCCTATATCGCGATCATTATGACGCTCTATCTATTCCGTGGGGTTCTCTATGAGTTGGGGTCTTATTATTCCAACTATTTCATGACCAATGCTGTTCAAAAGACCGTTCAGGACATGCGAAATGATTTGTCTCATAAAATCAATCACATTCCTGTTTCTTATTTTGACCGGCATCAGTTCGGAGATTTACTAGGACGTTTTACTAGCGATGTCGAAACCGTCTCGAATGCCTTGCAACAGTCCTTCTTACAAATCGTTAATGCTATCTTTACCTTGCTCTTTGTCATCAGCATGGTCTTATACTTAAACATCCAGCTAGGGCTAGTGGTCATCTTGTCCATTCCGATCACTTATTTCAGTGCTCGATTTATCATGAAAAAATCCCAGCCTTACTTTAAAGAGCAGGCAGATGTTTTGGGGGCAATGAACGGCTTTGTACAAGAAAATTTAACAGGCTTTAATGTTCTTAAGCTCTACGTTCGGGAAAAATCTTCCCAGGAAGAGTTTCATGATATTACCCATCACCTTCAAAAAGTAGGATTCAAGGCTAATTTCATTTCTGGCTTAATGATGCCGATTTTAAATGGGATTTCAGATTTGACTTATCTCATTATCGCTTTGTTTGGTGGCTTGCAAGTGATAGCAGGTCGTTTGACTGTCGGGAATATGCAGGCCTTCGTTCAATATGTTTGGCAGATCAACCAACCGATTCAAAACTTGACCCAATTAGCAGGACAGCTACAAAGTGCCAAATCGTCTCTAGACCGGATTTTCCAAGTCATGGATGAACCAGATGAAGTAGCAGATGTGACAGAAACCCTCTCTGGAGATTTGACAGGGCAAGTCAGCTTTAAAAACGTTGATTTCCAATACGTAGCGGACAAACCCTTGATTCGTGATTTCAACCTAGAAGTCAAACCAGGTGAAATGGTGGCCATTGTCGGACCAACCGGAGCAGGAAAAACAACCCTGATTAATTTGCTGATGCGCTTTTATGATGTGACTGCAGGATCGATTACAGTCGATGGTCATGATATTCGCCATCTATCTCGCCAAGATTACCGCAAACAATTCGGAATGGTGCTTCAGGATGCTTGGTTATATGAAGGAACCATCAAAGAAAACCTTCGCTTTGGTAATCTCGAGGCAACGGATGAAGAAATTGTGGAAGCCGCAAAGGCAGCCAATGTCGATCACTTTATCCGGACGCTTCCTGGTGGTTACAATATGGAAATGAACCAGGAGTCTAGCAATATTTCTCTAGGGCAAAAGCAACTCCTAACCATTGCGCGTGCGCTCCTAGCGGATCCTAAAATCTTGATTTTGGATGAAGCGACGTCTTCTGTCGATACGCGTTTAGAGCTCTTGATTCAAAAAGCCATGAAGAATTTGATGAAAGGGCGGACTAGCTTTGTCATTGCTCACCGCCTGTCTACCATTCAAGAAGCAGATAAAATCCTTGTCCTCAAAGATGGGCAAATCATCGAGCAAGGAAATCACCAATCCTTGTTAGCAGATAAAGGATTCTACTATGAGCTCTACAATAGCCAATTTTCAAATAAAAAAGCGGAATAAGCTCGTGTCATCGAAAGAGGTTTGAGAAAGTATTCTCAGCCTCTTTTTCTTACTCACTTTTATTACTACATAAAAAGGTTAACATTTCTGCAATAAATTGATACAGAATATTCACACAATTCACCTTGTTTGTCATGATAATTTTTATTAGGATAGAATCGTTGTAAAAAATAAAAGGAGAAACGTGTGATGAATCATTTAAACAAAGATACCGTTTTTGGCATTCGCAAATCTAAGCTTGGAGTCTTTTCTGTCGTGATTGCGATCATGGGGGCTTGTTTTTTGACTGGAAAATCTGTGGCAGCTGATCAAGTTGGAGAGCAGGCACAAGTCCAAACACAAGGGCAAGAAGCGACAACCTCTGATCCCTCAAGCTCTCAAGTAGATACCAGCCAATATGGAGCATCTATGCCTTACACCCGTTATGAGGCAGACAAAGGGAACCTCCTTGGAAAGGCAGAGGTAGAGCAGTCTCAAGACAGTCAATCAACAGCCATTGAAGCGTCCGATCAGACTTATGTCGCTTTAAAAGAAAAGGGAGATGGTGTTTCCTTTAAGGTCAATGAGCCAGCCAATGCCTTAACTGTACGCTACACAGTACCAGATGGAGCCAATGGACAACTCGATGTACAGGTGAATGGTCACAGTGTTCAACAATTGAATCTTTCGTCCTCGTCTAACTGGCAGTACTTGAATGACAAAGGTGTTTATGATAGTGCCCAGGCTGATACACGCGCCCGCTTCCAATTTGATGAAGTACATAGCCTCCTTCCAGGCATTCAACTTCAAAAAGGAGATGTGGTTTCACTCGTAAAAAACAAATCAGACGACGTCCATTATGGTCTTGACTTTGTGGAATTCGAGCAAGCTCCAGACCCGATTGCTCAAGGGGACAATGCTATCAATATTGTTTCTAAAGGAGCTACGCCAAACGATGATACTGATGACAGCCAAGCCCTCTATGATGCGATTTATGAGGCTAAACAAACCGGAAAGAATGTCTATATTCCAGCTGGGCGATTTAATCTCAATCGAAAAGTCGGTATCGATGCTTCTGATATGAAGATTTCAGGGGCTGGTATCTGGCATACCCAACTGCATTTTACTAGTGACCAAGCTGGTGGCGGTGGATTTGACTTCCTTCACCAAGACAACCATGTTGAATTTAGCGATGTCTATCTTTCTTCCAACCTTCGTTCACGCTATGGTGAAAATGCTCAGTACAAGGCCATTTCTGGAACGCCAGGGAAGAATTCTCATATTCACGATATTTGGGCCGAACATTTTGAAGTCGGCATGTGGATTGGCGATTATGCTGGAAAAAATGATATGAAGTACACAGATGGTCTAGTAGTAGAAAATGTCCGTTTGCGTAATAACCTGGCTGACGGAGTCAACTTTGCCCAAGGGACTAAGAATTCGATTGTCCGCAATTCGAGTATTCGTGGAAATGGAGATGACGGACTTGCCAGCTGGTCAAGTATTGCGGATGGGACAGAATCGGCAGTAGCAGAAAATAATAAATTCTTGCACAATACGATTGAACTCGGTTGGCGCGCTGGTGGTGTTGGGATCTTTGGTGGAAAAGGCCATGAGATTGCCTACAATCGGATTAAAGACAATATCGGTGATGCTGGAATTCGCTTGACGACTGTCTTTAAGGGCCATAACTTTGATTTGAATGAAGAAGGGATTCGGGTTCACCACAATCTCTTGGAGCGCACAGGAACGAAGAGCGATATCTACAACAAGCATCGTGGATCAATTGATGTTGAAACGCGCTATGGAGATATTAAAAATGTCACCATTGAGGACAATGTATTTGTAGCGCCATTTGATACAGGTGTGACCGATCACCTCAATCCAAATGGAGGTATCCTAAACCATGTCGAAGTCAGAAACAATCAAACCATGAGTCAACTCTCTCATTCAGCTCAAGCAGGACTATCTGCTCCTGCTTCAAAACCAGTTGGACAAGCCTTGAAGGTGAAAGAAAAACCCCTTCAAGCAGGCGCAGTGAAAGCTTCCCTTCAACCATCGAAAGTTCAACCGTCTAAAAAACAAACCGGCCTGAATCTAAAACAAGCAAAGACAGTCACTGAAACAGTCAAACCGAACTATGTGCTAAAATCAACAAATTCCAAGCAAAAGAGCTTTTTGAAAGCTCCGAGCGCTTTGTTCCTTTACCGAATGATGGGGTTACGTCAAACGGTTTAAGAAGGATGGAAATCCTGGATACATTTCCAGGATTTTTTGCTTGCTGCTAGACTTTCATTGACAGTGAGGAGGCATATCGGTATACTAGGTATAATCTAATGAGGAGGCCACCATGATGATTCGACCCGTTCAGCTCAGCGATGCAGCAGCTATCCG
>CAUSWL010000058.1:0-8027 GCA_963535345.1 uncultured Streptococcus sp. | reverse complement strand
CGTCGTCCCACCTCCGCACAGTTGAGTAGGGCTGTAAAAGCTGATGAAATCAGCATAGTAGAGCCCACTCAACCACTGCGTCTTGCTCTACAATCCAAAGACAATTGAGAGGCTAGGATTTTTATCCCAGCCTCCTTTCTTTATTTATTGCTTTCCTTATCCGGTAAAAGAAAACTAAGACCTACGCAAGCGAGCACACCTGCTGTGATGACCAGACCATTTGAAACCGGCAGGACATCGTAAATCGCATTTGCGATCATAAATGCGATCAAGGCGCAGATAACACTTGCCTTGTAATCTTTTTTCAAGAGATTTTCAAGTGTAAAGAATGCAAATAAGAGAACAGGAAATAGGGGCCAGATGTTCACATCGAGCTTTGGAAAACCAACCATTCCCATTGTGACAACCGCAAGAGCAACCAAAATAAATCCAAGTCCAAGTAGTTTTTTCATCATCATATACCTCTTTTTCAATAGTTGGAAGGGGGCCTTCCTTTGATGATTCTATGATAGCAGAAAGCCCATATTGTAGACAAGGACTTTTGACTAAGCGGTCAAAAATGGCGCCTATGCGGTCAAAAAAAGGAGCGAGACCGAACGAATATGTGATAACCATCATTCGTCGTCTCGCTCCTTCAAAGCAGATTTTTTCTATGCCGATTGCAGGGATCGAACCTGTGACCTACGCGTTACGAGTGCGTTGCTCTACCAACTGAGCTAAATCGGCGATTACCTTCTTAGTATAGCACTCTGATAGCGGATGTCAAGCACTTTTAGTTGATCTTTTTAATCAGAATCTGACATGGATTCTGTGGATCCCATAGTTGCGGAAAAATCTCTAATTTTTTAAAACCAAGACTGCGATAAAAGACATTTGTTCGGTCATAATCTTTATTTGAACCTTCTGCGACTGTTTTGACCTGTAGGTAGGCCACTTGTTTGACTGCTTCTCTTTCTATAGTCGTAACTAATTCCCTTCCAATTCCTTGACCTTGGAATGATTTTTTCACGCCTAGACAGTCAATTTCAGCACAATCTTCACTCGAATATGATAAACTTATAAACCCTACTACATCACTTTCTTGATAAGCAGCCCAAACTCGTAAATCCTTAGCTCCTTCAATGTAGGCTTGCGTGCTTTCTGGTATTCCAAACCATTCTGGCAAATCCCTTAAAATCTCAGCGACAACTGCCATTTTTTGATCTTCACCCTTGACTTCTTTAATTACAAACATCATAAGTTCCTTTCTTGATTTTAGTCTTACTTTACCTCTTACGAACCAGCACTTTCGTAGGCATCCAATCCCCTGTCCCAAAGTTTGAGGGAAATAACAAAGAAAACAAGGGAAATCAGAATCAAACCACCAATATTCCAGAGTCCATCCTTGTCCTGCAAGAAATAGCTGGCAGGATAGTAGGCCGTAAAGGCGAAAGGTACAATAAAGCTAATTAACCAACGAAGGAGCGAATTGTAAATAGAAATAGGATACTTGGCAAAATCATTAAACATATAGAAAATGTAAATCATGGCACCTGACTGCTTGGTCCAAAAAGCGATGCTGGCTGTCGCGATTTTTAAAGAAGTATAAATCAAGGTCGCAAAAGGAATACAGACTAGAAAAATCAGGAATTTTGGAAGAGTCCAAGAGATGCTAGTTACTGTTGTTCCTAATAGAATGCCACCGACCAAGAGTTCACCCAAGGCATCAATCTGAAAGGTCTCAACGAGGATGTGAAAGAGAGGATTGATAGGACGAGTCAGATACTTGTCAAACTCCCCTTTTCGAACTAGTCGTTGACCTAAAGCCCAGAGATTGTCAAAAAAGAGATGATCTAGTCCCTTTGGAATTAAGGAAAATCCATAGATAAAGGCAATTTCTTGAAAAGTCCAACCTTCTAGGGAGGGAATGTGTTGAAAGATGACATTGAGAAACAAGAGGTTCAGGCCTTGAGTCAGAAAGACTCCCAACACACCAACCACAAAATCTACCTTGTATTCCATGATTTGCTTGATGTACTGTCTGATAAAAATCAGATGCATGCGTTGATATTTTTTCATACTAACCTCCCTGAATGGTGATAAATGACTGGACTCGTTTCCAAATCAACTGAGACAAGCCCACCATCACTATAAGCCAGAAAAGCTGAAGCAAAAGTGCTTGAAGAATCTGACTAGCATCGTATTTCCCAACAATAATCATGACCGGAGTGTAAATTAAGGATGAGAAAGGTAAGAAGGACAGAATATCTGAAATGACCTTTGGAAAGAAAGCCAAGGGAATCAAACTCCCAGACATAAAGGCCACTATGGAAGTCTTGAGTAGATTGGAACCCCAAAGATTTTTAAATACAAAGGCTGAAAATCCAAAGCAGATATTAAAGAAAAAGTTAATCAGATAGGCAAGCGTTAAGCTAAAAAGATAAAGGACAGTTAATCCCAGCACTTCTACAATCCCTTGCCCAGATAAGATTTTCATCAAAACAATGACACTTAAAAATGGCAGTCCAACAGAGATAAAAATCAACCACTTGGAACCAAGCTCCGTAAATAGGTAAGAAGCCGCAAAATGCACTGGTCGCAACAAGCGCATGATAATGGAACCATCCTTGACCTCATCACCAATCATAAAGGAAGAATCCGACCTAGTCAGAAGATTAGTCACAAAACTCATGATGATGTAGAGGGTGATATCCGCCATACTGAAGCCCTGAATCAAAGGCTCCTGGGAGGAATCAAAGACAGCCTTCCATAGATAAAAAGCCACAAAAGCACCCATGACATCGCCAATCCGATAAAGAATAAAGTTGACTCGATAGCTAATCAACTCCTGAATCCCTGCATTGATAAAGGGTTTATAACGTCTCCACAATTTGACCATCTTAGAGCTCCTTTCGATAGAAGCGACGGATAATATCCTCAATATCCGTATCCACCATCTTCAAATCGCGAATCTCAAAATCAGACAAGGTTTGCTTGATAATATCAGCTGACTGATAGCGGGAACTATCGTATTGAATGTTGAGGCTATTTCCTTGTCTATCAATGGTCATATCAGGCAAGCCTTCATAGTGAGAGACTAAATGACTTTGACCTGGCATCAGATCGAAGGAAAGAGTCTTCATCTTGCCGAAGGTTTCCTTGAGCTGACTCACCGTTCCATCAAAAATCTCTTGCCCCTTATCAATCATAAAAATCCGATCACAGAGTTGCTCAATATCACTCAGGTCGTGAGTGGTCAAGAGAATGGTTGTTTCTTCCTCTTGATTGATCTGGGTGATAGCCCGACGAATGTTATCCTTGACCGAAACGTCCAAACCAATAGTTGGCTCATCTAAAAAGAGAACCTTGGGATTGTGAAGCAAGGAAGCCGCAATATCCGCCCGCATCCGTTGACCCAATGAAAGAGTCCGCACAGGATCCTTGATAAATTCCTTCAAATCCAAGACTTCATTCAAAAAATCCATGCGCTTGTGGAAGAGCGAGTCCGGTACATCATAGATCTCTTTCAAAACCGTGTAAGTTTCTTGAAGGGCCAAATCCCACCATAATTGAGTTCGTTGTCCGAAAACGACTCCAATATCCTTGACATAATCTTGGCGATTATCCTGTGGAATCTTGCCATTAATCCGACAATAGCCTGATGTCGGTTTCAAAATTCCTGTCAGCATTTTAATGGTAGTCGACTTTCCAGCACCATTTGCCCCGATAAAACCTAGAATCTGCCCCTTGGGCACCTCAAAGGTCAAATCCTTGACCGCTTCAAAGGTCTGCTTTTCAGGATGAATAAAGGAACGCAAAGCTCCCTTCAAGCCCGGTTCCTTGACTGTCTTCACAAAATTTTTCTGAAGATGTTGCACTTCTATCATTGCCATATCTATCTCCCTATCGTAAGAAGCAACATTGTATTTTTGACTACAAATATTCTAAATCCTTACTTTCTACACCTTCTCAATATTATTACAGAAGGCTTTATACCAACCTATTATAATCCAATAAAAAAAGGAATGCAAGCGTTTGCTTATTGATTATGAAATGAGAAATTTTTCTCTTAAAATAATACTTTTAAGCAAAAATTCTGGTTTCATCGTTTCCTTAAAATACCAAAAAAACTGCCTTCTTTTTCAACATAAGGAAAGAAAGCCCTAATAACACCCTTTTATAGTGCAAATGTCTACGGAAAACAAGTGTTAATTTATATCGAAAATTTTTATCCCTAAGAAAAGATAAAAAGGTGATGCTGCATCACCTCCCTCTACCAAGTTAAGTCTTCAATCATGCTTCTTACTTGTGAATCAAGAGTCTTATCCTTCTTCAGTTCTCCAACCAAAGTCTGAATCTGCCGGACTAGATTTGGATCATTGTCATTATAGCATCGATGAAGCATCCAGATGTTATGCACAGTTGGACTTTTTAGAACTGACTCCATCAATAATTCCTCATAGCCTTGATGATAAAATCGCTCCACAAAGTGAACCAACTCACCTGGAGCTCCAAAATCTACTTCTGGATGCTTGGAAATAAAGTCTAAGACGGGGTCAACCAAATCAAAGGGTTGAGGGTAAGCCTCCATGGCATCTACAATCTCGTCTGCCAACTCAAATTCTTGGTCTTCAGTAATTGCATCATGCAAAGCAACTAACATATCATCTTTAGTAAGCATCTGATTCTCCTTTTCAACTTTTCCATATCATTATTCGTTTTTGAACTTCTTCTTCACTCATCAAACCTTGTTCGTAAGTAGTTTTCCAACTCCTTTTGGGATAAATCACTAGGAAGTTCAAACACATACTCATAACCTTCATCACAAAAGGAAACTTTCTCTTCAGGTGGAAACCATTTCCGAAGCCAGATGATATAGGAGGCATAATCTTGTAACCTGTTCGTTGAATCAAAGTAATCAATCACAAAAACATTTTTCTTGCTACTCAGTGAACTTTCCAAAGTAAGCTGAGGACTTTGATAATCCCAAGAAAGCGAGTAAGCTTTTTCAGGATTCGTCCTTTCTCTGATCAAAATACCTGGAAATTTTTCTCTCAAAGCAGTACAAAAGGCTTGTAAATCTAGGAATATGGGGTCTTTACTCTCAATAAAGACAAAATCAGCAGTACTCATCAGTCTCTCTCCTTCTTTTTAAAACTGAAAACAGACCTTAACCATCAATGGCAAAATTCTCCAGACTCTCAAATGCCTGCCCCTGATAGTCAAAAGAAAAGATATGAATATCATCAAAAGTTTGATCGCAGAAAGTAACGGTTTGTCTTTCTGGCTCGATGATGGGTTTACCCAATTTTTCAGTAGCTTCTTCATCTGTCAAATACCCGTAAAATTCTTGTAAATGAGGCAGTATAAAAGTAAGAATACGAAACCTATTTTTATGGTAATTGGCTGCAAGCAACTGAGCCTTCGTCTCAAAACTCCCACTTGGTTTTTCTTCCCAAGCTACAAGAACATTATCTACTTCATGAACGTAGGCTTGCAAGGACTGATCGAATATCATGGCTATTTTTCCTTCTATTCTATTTACAATAACAGAAAATAAAAATCACAAAGATTGAGCTAAATGGTTACCTAAAAGTATCTGGCATAATTCTTTTCACACTCTCATCTTTGTCAACTAGAAAGCAATCTGGAAAAGTCATCTGTTCCCATTTTTTATGATCAAAACTTGAATCAAAATGATTGATTAAGATTCCTAGCAAATTTCCATGAGAACTCAGTAAAATTGTTTTATCTGAATACCTTTCTTCCAAGTCCGCAAATAAATCTAAAATTCTATTTAATGCTTCTCGATTGGACTCGCCTCCAATAAGAGATTTATCTGGATTTTGCCATAAATATTTAATACTGTCTTCAAACTCAGAATCTTTTATAAAGGTTGAAGATAATTTTCGCTCTCGTAACCGATTATCAAGAACTATTTTATCAAATTGAATTGGCGAGCTATTAACCGTTTCAAATGCTCGTTTATAAGGACTAGAAAAATAATAATCAATATTAAAAGAATTCAAAAACTCTAACTGGTCAAGAGATGAAAATCCTTTTTCTGACAAAGTTCTATTAAAATCATCACTTGAAAATCTTGAATGAGCATGTCTAAGTAAAATATAAGTGTTCTTCATAAAATGTCACCTCTCAATTATTGGCATCAATTCAAAATAACTTTCTAAATCACAGTTACTCTGTTAAAAATCCTTCAATTCGAGAAACAAGTTCATTATTTTTATAATGATAGAGGTCGTGAGGCGCATCCATATAGACGACTTGAACATTAGACTGGTCGCTTGCAAATCTCTCTGCATAATGCTGCCACTCTGATTGGCTAAAGGTCGTGCCTTCACCGTTAGAAACCAGGAGTAAGGCTGGAATTTTCGGATTGATGCTAGATGGAACTTTCTTGGCATTTTCCTTTGCCAAACGGGATTCATGAAGCATGGCTTGTGACATCAACTGCTTATATGCTAGTAATTTATATTGTTGTCGTTCAGTTTCAGTCAGAGTTGGATTTTTTATATAAAAGGACTCAGGGAAATAGCGTAATAAGCCAATCTTACTGCTCCAATAAGCCACAGTAAGCAAGGCCTGATTATCCTTTAAATCTTCATAACTCGCTGGCAAGGCCCAATCCAGACCAATCAAAGCCTTCACTTCATTTGGATATTTCTCTTGCCAAGCAAGACTCTCTAAACTAGCCATAGAATGCGAAATAATCACATAAGGACCTGAAACATGAGCTTGCGCCAAAGCTTGACGGGTCTCAGAAAGGACCTCCATCACATCTCTTGAACGATCACTATCTTCACTAAAACCATATCCTGCCCGCTCTACAACGACTACTTTGTATTTTTTGGATAGGGAATCTGTTAGATTCTTAAAGTCTAATATAGGTGAAGCAATACCTGCACCTGAAAGAAATACTATCGTTTCAGATCCTTCACCTTTAATGTATACATTCATTTGATGTCCATTGACTACAACCTTCTTACCTATAGGCATGAGAAGCTTACTTTCTTTTTGCAAACTAAGTTGGTGAAAACCAAATGTACCTCCTAGAAAAAGGATAAGAACAACAAAAATGATCCAGCTAAACTGTTTAAATTTTTTCATAGGCATATTGTACAAAAATTAAATCCCGGAAGCAACTTTTCCCAAACAAAAAAACAAGATCCACATGGGACCTTGTTTTCCTGTTTTTATTAAGCTTTGCCTTCTGAACCGAATACGTCGATACGTTCTTCAACAGCTGCTGTAATTGCTTCGAAACCTGGTTTCAAGAATTTACGTGGGTCGAAGAGTTTCTTCTTGTCGTATTCTGCTTCATTTGCTTCGTATTCAGCAAC
This sequence comes from uncultured Streptococcus sp., assembly GCA_963535345.1. Lineage (GTDB taxonomy): Bacteria > Bacillota > Bacilli > Lactobacillales > Streptococcaceae > Streptococcus. The sequence continues at coordinate 690 of CAUSWL010000058.1, read as the reverse complement.
AAATTTACGTGTTGCGTTAGCAAATGCGATTTGACATTCAGTGTTAACGTTAACTTTAGCAACACCAAGTTTGATAGCTGCTTGGATTTGCTCATCAGGAATACCTGATCCACCGTGCAATACGATTGGGAATCCTGGAACAGCTTCAGTCAATTTTTGCAAGTGGTCAAGGTGAAGACCTTTCCAGTTTGCTGGGTAAGGACCGTGGATGTTACCGATACCTGCAGCCAAGAAGTCGATTCCTGTAGCAACCATTGCTTTAGCATCTTCGATTGGTGCCAATTCACCGTCACCGATGATACCGTCTTCTTCACCACCGATAGTACCAACTTCAGCTTCTACTGAGATACCTTTAGCGTGTGCTTTTTCAACAACTTCTTTAGCCAATTTAAGGTTTTCTTCAACTGGAAGGTGTGAACCGTCAAACATGATTGAAGTGTAACCAGCTTCGATACATTCAAGAGCATCGTCGTAGTGACCATGGTCAAGGTGAATAGCAACTGGTACAGTGATACCCATTGATTCTACAAGGTTTTCAATAAGGGCTTTACATACTTTGTAACCACCCATGTATTTAGCAGCACCCATAGAAGTTTGGATAAGTACTGGAGCTTTCTTAGCTTCTGCTGCACGCAAGATAGCTTGAGTCCACTCAAGGTTGTTTGTGTTAAATCCACCAACTGCATAACC
>CAUSWL010000057.1:0-8206 GCA_963535345.1 uncultured Streptococcus sp. | reverse complement strand
CTAGCCTGACCAAGCAGGTCTATCCTCCTCTTTCTAGCATTACCGTCTATACCGAGGAAATGGGCCGAGCAGGTATGGATATTCTTAACAAGGAAGTTCTACACGGTCGCAAAATCCCTAGCCTGACCATGCTGGGAACCAGACTGACCTTGAGGGAAAGTACAAGGAATGAATAGGATAACAAAACGACCTCTAGCGAGGTCGTTTTTCTAATGATGATGCCCATGCTTCTGCTCTAATTCTCTCACCCTCCGCTTATGTTGCGCATGATTGCTTTGACTGCTATCCACTTCAATAGTGATATTCTGCACGCCTCTTTCTTCTAAAAATTGACGCACCACTTCTTTGGTCTCCATCATCTGTTCCCAATCCCAGATACAAATGTGGACAACAGCATTGTTCTCTAAACCGTCCATGGACCAAATGCTAAGTTGGTTGACACTTTTGACATTGAGTAGAGCCTCTAAATCTTTCTCCAAATCACTTGTCTCGACCCCTTCTGGCACAGCATCTAGGAAAATTTTTAGCGCGCTCCAAAAGCGAGGAATGGCTTTCGATAGAATAAAGATAGAAATAACTAGAGACAAAAGCGGATCAAGGATATACCAGTCTGTATACCGAAGGATAATCGCCATTAGAATGACAGCCAACCAACCAAGAGTGTCTTCCAAAAAATGCAAGCTAAGAATTGACTCGTTCTTTGTCTTTCCTTTACGAACTACCAAACTTGCTAGCACATTAATAGCCACTGCAATGATTCCCAGCCAGAGGATCCCTTCCTCATTAACGGGTTGTGGGTGAACGATCTTTGTGACATTTTCCAAAATCACTAGGACAGACCCTATCATAAGAATCACAGCAGTTAGCATAGCCCCTAAAAGGCTGAAACGCTTGTAACCCAAGGTGTACTGCCTATCTTCTTCACGATTGGAGATCGTTTCTAGGAGGGCTGATATGCCAATGGCTATAGCATCCCCCAAGTCATGAACTGAATCAGCAAGAACTGCACTTGAACCAAAGATTCCTCCTGCGATAAACTCGACTATCGCATAGCTTAAATTTAAGAAAAAAGCTAACCAGATAGATGTTTTAGAACTCATTTCTCTCCCTCCTTTGGTATAATGGGTATATACATACTTCTTTCATTTGTATTATCTAATAAAATTCAAAGAAAGGATAGAAGCAAACTGTCAGTCCTGTTCAGTTCTGAACAGTTTGTCTCAAGTGTCTACATGCCAAAAAAAGACCGTCGAGTCAGCAAGACTAAAAAAGCCATCTATCAAGCTTTTTTACAACTTTTGAACGACAAAGGCTATGATGCCACTACTGTTCAGGATATCATTGACCTAGCAGATGTTGGGCGTTCTACTTTTTACTGTCACTATGAAAGCAAGGAACTCCTTTTAGATGAGCTCTGTCGCTACCTCTTTCATCATCTCTTTGAAAGGGAAGGACACTTTACTACCGAGGACTACCTCGCACATATCTTTTTACATTTTCAGAAAAACCAGGACCATGTCACTAGTCTTCTTTTTTCAAAAAATGACTACTTTCTCCGCCAACTACACAAGGAACTTGAGCACCATGTTTACCCCATGGTAGCGGAGGATTTGCAAGTGGCCTATCCGAACATACCAGCCTCCTACCTCAAACATTTTGTAGTAACTAATTTTATCGAAACACTGACCTGGTGGCTAAAAAAAGGAAAATCTTATACAGAAGACCAAGTAGTGAGATTTTACTTAGATGTGATTGAGATGACTTCTACAAAATCACTCGAGATTTAATCCTGTTACGAAGAAAGGAATCAACTATGTTAACTTCGATGATTCTAGGAATACTAACAATTGTACTAGCTCTCGCCTTCTCATTGCTTCACCTTGCTGCTGCTTTTTCAGCCATGAAACAAAAGAACTACAGTCTGGGAAACACGTGCATCTTGGTCGGCAGTTGCATCACTTCTCTGGCTCTAGCCATCTTTTACTTCGTCCCACTTGCAACCATTCTTCTATGGATTGTGGGTTCAAGTATCGTCTGCTATGGTGCCTACTGGAACGGCCAACAGAAAGAAAAGCAAAATATCTCGCACCACATCGTTCGTATAACGAGCGCTATTGTCATTACGGTATTATTCATTTTGCTCTAATACAAAAAAGGATCATCTGATCCTTTTTTTCTTTTTAAGCACTCTTTGCGGCCTTGCTCCACTGATACCACCCAACTAGACTATTGATCAAGTAAATCAGGTATTTTCCTTGGATTTGCAAGCTTTCTCCCCACCAGAGATAGATTGAAAAGACATTGGTAGCTGCCCAGAATATCCATTGCTCACGGTAAACAGCTGTCATGAGGATTTGCCCTACCCCATTGGTCGCATCGGTGATGGAATCGCGATAAGGACGATTGGCTCCGATAGACTGATAAATGAATCCAAATACTAACCACCAAAGAACACTAATGGAAAGATACTTGGTCCAACCCTTGCCATCCAGTTTACGCGCGACAAACTCCTGCTTTTCCTTTTTAAACTGTGCCTGGTAGATCCAAACTAGAAGTCCAATTGGCTGCATGACCGTGAAGTAAAGTGTCGTCAGTACCTCACCATAAAAGCCTTTCTGCAAAGCCAAGATAAGATAAATGACAGAGTTAATCAAACCAAAAAGGTAATTACTTGCTCGACCTTCCGATACAAAGATAACACAGATAATCCCTGTCAAGCTACAAATCATCCCAACCCAGTCAACAATGCGGTGTTCATAAATCAACTCAAGCCAGATTGGAAAACTTCCTAAAACTAGCAGGTAAAGCCACTGGGCAAAACTACGATGGGCAAAGAGGTCATTCCAGATAGCCTTCATGGTTCCTGAAAATCCCAAATCAGCCATAGAAGCAACCATACGGCGGTAGCCACCAGACATTTCACCAAGAGTTATTTTGATATTCTTGAGTTTTGTTTGCAAATAAGTCGTCATATTTTCTCCTTTTGTTTTTAAAGAGCCGTGTCTGGATAGACTTTCGGACGCAACGCTCTATTATATATCTACTGAACTGTCTATACACAAGATTTCCATCCTTAGTCAACATGAGCTGGAAATCTTTATTTGTTAAGTAGTTCACAACACATTATACACCTATTTTGTGAATAGTCAAGTGTATTTACAGTAAAATTTTAGAAAATCCTGAAAATTTCCTCTTATTTTCCATTTAAAAATGAAAATCATTAATTCTGACACCCAAAAAGCCCAGACGAAATTGTCTGAGCATTCTTTTATCTAATCGTTTAAGGGAGTTGAGTTCAGTATGTTTAAAGTCTCTGCCCCATCATTTCTTCAACAAACCTTGTTCTTGGAGAAATTCTTTGGCTACTTGTTCTGCTGACTTGCCTTCAACACCGACTTGGTAGTTGAGCTGGCTCATCTGGCTTTCAGTAATTTTACCAGCCAATTTATTGAGAACTGTTTCCAACTCTGGATGTTTCTTGAGAAGAGCTTCTTTCATCAGTGGAGCCCCTTGATAAGGTGGGAAGAGTTGCTTGTCATCTTCCAAGACCTGCAAATCATAACGCGCCAACTCTGCATCGGTTGAATAGGCATCCGTAATTTGAATATCGCCTGACTGAATAGCCTGATAGCGAAGAGCTGGCTCCATAGTCGCTACATTGAGATTGAGACCATACATTGATTGCAAGCCCTTATTGCCATCTTCACGGTCATTAAACTCGAGAGTAAATCCAGCCTTCAACTGCCCTTCCACTTTTTTCAAGTCCGAAATGGTCTTCAAGCCATATTCTTGAGCAATCTTTTTCGGAACAGCTACAGCATAGGTATTTTGATAAGACATAGGTTTGAGATAGGATAGATGATCCTGTTTGGCAATGCCATCACGCGCTACCTGATAAACCTGATCTGGCTCATGACCCACTTTCGGTGATGGTTGCAGCAAACTTTCAGTCACCGTACCAGTAAATTCAGGATAAATGTCAATATCGCCTTTTTTCAGAGCTTCATAGAGAAAGCTTGTTTTCCCAAAATTCGGTTTAACAGTCGCAGTCATACTGGTATTTTCTTCAATAAGGAGTTTATACATATTGGCCAAAATTTCTGGTTCTGGACCCAATTTCCCAGCAATAACCAAGTTTTCTTTCTCTTTTTGAGCCAAGAGAGCTGGGCTATAAGACAGACCGAGCAATATGGTCACCAAGGCAAAACCAGAAAAAATCGTCCGCAATTTTGCTTTTTCCATCACTTTTAGTAGGAAGTTAAAGGCAATGGCAAGCACTGCAGAAGAAAGGGCCCCAATCAAAATCAGACTGGCATTATTACGGTCAATTCCCAAAAGGATAAAGGAACCTAGTCCCCCTGCACCAATCAAAGCCGCCAAGGTTGCCGTACCGATAATCAAAACGGCCGCCGTGCGAATCCCAGACATAATGACAGGCATGGCAAGTGGAATTTCAAACTTCTTGAGTCGCTCCCACCTAGTCATCCCAAAGGCAATCCCAGCCTCTTGCAGACTCGGATCAATTCCCTTGAGTCCAGTGATGGTATTTTGTAAAATCGGAAAAATCGCATAGATCACTAGAGCTGTCAAAGCTGGCAAGGTTCCAATTCCCATCAAGGGGATAAAGAGTCCCAACAAGGCCAGAGACGGGATGGTCTGGAAAATACCTGCAATCTGCAAGATCCAGTCGGCCAACTTCTCATGATAGCGAAGATAAACAGCCAAGGGAATCGCTATAAAGATGGCCAGCAACAAGGTCAATAGTGACAACTGCAAATGTTGAGATAGAGCTGTCAACCAATCACTAAAACGATCCTGAAAAGTTGCAATTAAATTAGTCATGAACACTACCTCCAAACAAGTCTGCTACAAAGTCTGTTGCAGGTGCTTTTAAAATTGTCTCGGGATTTGCTACCTGACGAATCTCTCCATCCTGCAAGACAGCAATACGGTCCGCCAACTTCAAGGCCTCATCCGTATCATGGGTTACAAAAATCGTTGTCATCCCAAATTCTTTATGCAATTCTTTCGTCAGAATCTGCAACTGTTTTCTCGAAATAGCATCCAAGGCTGAAAAAGGTTCATCCATGAGGAGAATCTTAGGCTGACCAATCATAGCACGGACAATGCCCACCCGTTGCTGTTCTCCACCAGATAATTCACTTGGAAGTCGATGCCCATACTCAGCCACTGGTAAACCAACCTTAGCCAAAAGCTCTTCTGTTTTCTGAGCAATTTCTTCCTTAGTCCAGCCCTTCATTTCTGGAATGAGGGCAATATTTTCCGCAACCGTTAGATTGGGAAACAGAGCAATGGCCTGTAAAACATAGCCAGTAGAAAGACGAAGCTCACGCTCATCATAGTCTTTGATGCGCTTACCATCCATGTATATATTTCCATCAGTTGGTTCCAAAAGACGGTTAATCATCTTGATCATGGTCGTCTTACCGGATCCAGAAGGTCCAACTAAAACCATGAACTCCCCATTCTCAATCCGTAAATTGACATCTCTCAAAACATCTTTTTCTGTGTAGCGCAAGGCTACATTTTTGTATTCAATCATTCTTTGTCCTCAATTTAAAATTTTCCTCGATTGGTCAAGTTACCAAACTTTTAATAACTAATTTATCCCACTCTAAACCTCATTTTCCTTCTCTTTCAGATTAGCCAAAATTCTTTCTTGAAAGGCTTCAAACTGCCGAATTTCCTCTTCTGAAAATCCTTTGTAACAGATAGTATCCAATCTCTGACTGACACGTTGCCCAACTTCTTTCTGGGACTTGCCCAACTCTGTTAAAACTAAATACTTCTTACGCTTATCTTCTCCACACGGACTGACAGTTATAAGATTTTGTTCCTCTAGCTTTTTTATCATAGTCGTCAGCGTATTATTAGCAAGCCCAGTCGCAAGCGCAATGTCTGTCGCAGTTGCACAGCCAGTTTCACTATTCCATAAAACCGCTAAAATCTTGCCCTGTTCACTCCGATAAAGAGCTTCAGGGTCTTGGCTCAGTAACTTTTGAAAAATCCGCCCATTCAACAAACGAATATGATGGGCTACCAAATGACTATCTTTCATGACACCTCCAATTTATTTCGATATCGAAACGAATAAAGTAATTGTAACACTCATTATTCCAACTGTCAACTATTTCGATTTAGAAATAATTTTTCCTAGTAAAAAAATCTCCTACAAAAGGTAGAAGATTTTAATCTTATAAACTTAATCTGTCATGTCCGATACCAAAGTTCGATGCTCCAATGGAATACTGCACATAACTAGCAAGAAAATGAAACCTGACTGAATCCAGAAGAGGGCCAAGTCAAAGATTCCGTGCACAGCAACCACTGTAAGGAAAGATAGATAAAGACCGATAATCGGGCGTTTCCCCGACTCCTGACTCATATCCATCATCAAGCGAACAGGAGCAACAGAAGACAAAACTAATAAAATGGTCCCCACAATTCCGTAACTCAGAATCGTATCAATATAAAGGCTGTGAGCATGTTCATGATAAGGAGCATTTATCCGAGGATACGAGTGCATGTAGGTCAATGGCCCCTCACCCCAGAAAGGATTTTGCTTAAATAAGGCCATCCCAGCATCCCAGATAGAAATGCGTTCTTCCATAGAAGAGTCTAAAGTCCCCATCCGAACTCCTAAATCACTGGAAAAGAGGAAACTCAAGCCAATCGCAAAGACCCCAATACTAAGCCAAAAGGCCTTCCAGTTTTTAATGGTCGTAAAGAGATAAATGATGGCTCCAGCGATAATAGCAGGAAAGGCAGTTCGATTTTGAGTAAAGTTCAATCCAAAGAGATTAACAAAGCCTGCAATCACACAGAATACCTTCAACCAATTCAACTTGGTCGTTGTAAAGAGATAGAAGGCAATCATGATACAGAAACAACAAATAATCCCATAGTAGTTCGGATTAAAGAAAGTTACCTCTGCACGGTTCTGGTGCCATACTTGCATATTGGGCGAAAGAAAGGCGTAGTTAAATTTCTTTACAATTTGGAAATGCTCCAAAGTAGCAAAAACAGCAGAGAGCACACTACCAAACAAGATTGTCTGCAGAATCAGTCGAAAGAAAGCATGCGTCAGACGTTTCTGATAAAAACTAAAGAAAATGAGGAAGAGAAACATCAGTAAAGATGCAACCAATCCAAGCCAGTTCTTGGCGACGATGGAGATGATACTACTGTAGGCAATAAAAAAGAGAAGTACAGGATGTTTGGCTAATCCTTTGATAATTCCCTTCATCTCCCCAGTAACAAGTAAACCTATCAAATATAAAGCAAAGAGCGTTAAGAACAAATAAAAAGGTAAAAAGATACTCATGATCATCAAATACAAAAAGAAATCTTTTTTCGAAAGCCCTCTTATCTTATCCAGTAATCCAATTGATTTCAAAACGGATCCTTTCTGTTCTGGATTTCTCCAGAAGATAAATGCTAAACTATCTTTATATTCTACCATTTTTTCCGTCATTTGGGAACAATGAACACGCTACCAAAAAGAAAAAATCAGTGAATATTTAGAAAAATTTTTAAGGAGAGAAATTTTACAAAGCAATTATTGCTCCCCTACAACTGTTCATTTCCCTAAATTAAAGAAAGCTGTGGTAGAATAAAAGAAAGCTTTAAAAATCACTATAGAACAAATCTGTATAAAGGAAAATCAATGAAATCACACCAACTAGTCTACCAAATATTAGCTAGAGAAAACGATTATGTTAGCGGAGAAAAAATCGGAGAAGAACTGAATTTAAGCCGAACATCCATATGGAAAGCGATCCAACGTCTTCAACAAGAAGGCCTAGAAATTGATAGTATCAAAAATAGAGGATACAAGCTTATTCAAGGAGATCTGATATTGCCTGATTTGATTCAAGAGAAAACCGACTTAACAATTCGCTACAAACCTGACACCAAATCAACCCAAACAGATGCAAAAGAAGGGATTGAGGCTGGAAACAAAGGAAACACACTCTATCTTTCAACCTGTCAAACCGCAGGTCGTGGCCGCTTTCAGCGCCCCTACTATTCTCCATCTCAGGGCGGGATCTATATGTCTCTGCATATTCAACCAAACCTTCCCTATGAAAAACTCCCATCCTATACTCTTCTTGTGGCAGCTGCAGTCTGCAAAGCCATTAAAAATCTAACTATGATAGAAGTAGATATCAAATGGGTAAATGAC
>CAUSWL010000056.1:0-8514 GCA_963535345.1 uncultured Streptococcus sp. | reverse complement strand
CGGCTTCCCTATTTGTCCTAGAGCCCTTTTTGTGTTACAATGAATGGTATGAAAGCTAAGAAATTATGGATGACTGGCTTGACTGTGGCTGGTCTAAGTGCCCTTGCTTTAGGGGCTAAAAAAGCAGCAGATAATCACAAGCTCATGAAGACTCAGGAAGAGTTGACCGCTATCGTGCGCGAACTTTTCTCAGATATGGGTGAGATTACGACTCTCTATGTTCAAGTCTACGAAAGTAGCCTAGAGCGACTTGTCGGAGGAGTCATTTTCGAGGATGGCCGTCACTATACCTTTGTCTATGAAAATGAAGACATGGTCTATGAGGAGGAAGTCTTATGATAATTCCTAGTAGTATAGAAGAACTAGCAGGTTTTGTCGAGCAAGATGGCAAGAAGGTCTTCCTTTTTGTGGCAGACTGGTGTGGCGATTGTCGTTATATCTATCCATCCTTGCCAGAGATTGAGGAGACCAATCCAGAGTTCACATTTATTCGAGTGGACCGAGACCAGTACCTGGATCTGGCCAAACTCTGGGATGTGTACGGCATTCCTAGCCTTGTTGTGCTAGAAAAGGACAAGGAAATCGGCCGTTTTGTCAATCGCGACCGTAAAAGCAAGGAAGAAATTAACGACTTTTTAGCAGGACTGAAATAGGAGAAAATGAAAGAATGATTTTTACATATAATAAAGAGCATGTTGGCGATGTCCTTATGGTCATCGTGAAAAACAGCGGAGATGCCAAACTAGACGTGGAGCGCAAAGGCCAAGTAGCCCGTGTTTTCCTCAAAGATAATGGGGAAACAGTAGCTTGGAATATTTTCGAAGTTTCAAGTTTGTTTGAAATTGCAGAGCGTGGTCAAGTCTTTTTGACAGATGAGCAAGTCGCTCGTTTGAACCAAGAATTGCAGGCGGAAGGCTTTGCAGAAGAAATTGTTAATGACAAGGAACCTAAGTTTGTTGTTGGTGAAATTGTCGAGATGGTAGCCCATCCAGATAGTGACCACCTCAACATCTGCCAAGTTGCAGTCGCAAGTGACAAGACAGTGCAAATCGTTGCAGGGGCTCCCAATGCGCGTGTTGGGTTGAAAACCATTGTAGCTCTTCCTGGAGCGATGATGCCAAAAGGCAATCTCATTTTCCCAGGCGAACTTCGCGGTGAAAAGAGTTTTGGCATGATGTGCAGCCCTCGTGAATTGCATTTGCCAAATGCTCCGCAAAAACGTGGTGTTATTGAATTATCAGAAGACCAAGTTGTCGGAACTCCATTTGACCCAGCCAAACACTGGACTGCCTAGGAAATTGTCGGTATTTGATAGATCAGATAGAGGGGGATAAGATGGCAAATAATGTAGTGATTACAGGAGCGACTTCAGGAATCGGTGAAGCGATTGCGCGTGCTTATCTGGAGCAGGGGGCGAATGTCGTTCTAACAGGGCGACGGACAGACAGACTAGAGACCCTCAAGTCAGAGTTTGCAGAAACTTTTCCAAATCAAACAGTTTGGACCTTTGCACTGGATGTCACGGATATGACCATGGTGAAGACTGTCTGCTCCGATATTTTGGAAACGATAGGTCAGATTGATATCTTGGTCAATAACGCTGGACTAGCTCTTGGCTTGACTCCCTATCAAGACTACGAAGAATTGGATATGCTGACCATGTTGGATACCAATGTCAAGGGTTTGATGGCAGTTACTCGCTGTTTCTTACCAGCAATGGTAAAAGTCAATCAGGGTCATATTATCAACATGGGATCGACCGCAGGAATCTATGCCTATGCTGGGGCAGCTGTTTACTCAGCCACCAAGGCAGCAGTTAAGACTTTTTCAGATGGTCTGCGAATTGATACCATTGCAACGGATATCAAGGTGACCACCATTCAACCAGGGATTGTCGAAACAGATTTCTCTACAGTTCGTTTTCATGGTGACAAAGAGCGTGCTGCCACCGTCTATCAGGGAATTGAGGCCTTGCAAGCTCAGGATATTGCAGATACAGTGGTCTATGTGACCAGTCAGCCTCGTCGTGTGCAGATTACAGATATGACCATTATGGCCAATCAACAGGCGACAGGTTTCATGGTTCATAAAAAATAAAAAATTTTCTCGAAAAGTTACAAATTTCTGTAACTTTTTTTGATTTCCTACGAATAGATAAGTAGGAGGAAAAAATATGTATAATAAAGTTATCATGATTGGGCGTTTGACGTCTACACCAGAATTGCACAAAACCAACAATGACAAGTCAGTAGCGCGAGCAACTATCGCTGTGAACCGTCGTTACAAAGACCAAAACGGTGAACGTGAAGCTGATTTTGTCAATATGGTCCTATGGGGCAGACTAGCAGAAACTTTGGCAAGCTACGCAACTAAAGGTAGTCTTATCTCTGTGGATGGAGAACTTCGTACTCGTCGCTTTGAGAAAAATGGCCAGATGAACTATGTGACTGAAGTCCTTGCCACAGGATTCCAACTTTTGGAAAGCCGCGCCCAACGTGCTATGCGTGAAAATAACGCTGGACAGAATTTGGCAGATTTGGTCTTGGAAGAGGAGGAATTGCCATTTTAATACTCTTCGAAAATCTCTTCAAACCACGTCAGTTTCACCTTTCCGTAGGTATAGGTAACTGACTTGGTCAATCTTATCTACAACCTCAAAACATTGTTTTGAGCTGACTTCGTCAGTTCTATCTACAACCTCAAAGCAGTGCTTTGAGCAACCTGCGGCTAGCTTCCTAGTTTGATCTTTGATTTTCATTGAGTATAAACATTGAAAAGTCTGAGTTGGTCTCAGGCTTTTTATCTTGCCAAAGTCAGACTTTTTTCTTGACTATTTCTGACCAAGTGATACAATAGAACTATGAATTAGCACTCATATATAAAGAGTGCTAATAATATGTAGTTTATCATGGAGGAAAACAGATGTTGAAACCATTAGGAGACCGTGTGGTCTTGAAAATCGAAGAAAAAGAACAAACTGTTGGAGGCTTTGTCCTTGCAGGCTCAGCCCAAGAAAAAACAAAAACAGCTCAAGTTGTGGCTACTGGACAAGGTGTTCGTACCTTGAACGGTGACTTGGTTGCTCCAAGTGTTAAAGCTGGAGATCGTGTCTTAGTTGAAGCTCACGCAGGTCTTGATGTCAAAGATGGCGATGAAAAGTATATCATCGTAGGCGAAGCTAACATCTTGGCAATCATTGAAGAATAGAAGGAGAAAGTAAGTATGTCAAAAGAAATTAAATTTTCATCTGATGCTCGTTCAGCTATGGTCCGTGGTGTCGATATCCTTGCAGACACTGTTAAAGTAACCTTGGGACCAAAAGGCCGTAATGTCGTTCTTGAAAAGTCATTCGGTTCACCCTTGATTACCAATGACGGTGTGACTATTGCCAAAGAAATCGAATTGGAAGACCATTTTGAAAATATGGGTGCCAAATTGGTATCAGAAGTAGCTTCAAAAACCAATGATATCGCAGGTGATGGGACTACAACTGCAACTGTCTTGACCCAAGCAATCGTCCGTGAAGGAATCAAAAATGTCACAGCAGGTGCCAATCCAATCGGCATTCGTCGTGGGATTGAAACAGCAGTTGCTGCAGCAGTTGAAGCCTTGAAAAACAATGCTATTCCTGTTGCCAACAAAGAAGCTATCGCTCAAGTTGCAGCCGTCTCTTCTCGTTCTGAAAAAGTCGGTGAATACATCTCTGAAGCTATGGAAAAAGTTGGCAAAGATGGAGTCATCACTATCGAAGAGTCACGTGGTATGGAAACAGAGCTTGAAGTTGTTGAAGGAATGCAGTTTGACCGCGGTTACCTTTCACAGTACATGGTGACAGATAGCGAAAAAATGGTAGCTGATCTTGAAAATCCATACATTTTGATTACTGATAAGAAGATTTCAAATATCCAAGAAATCTTGCCACTCCTAGAAAGTATTCTCCAAAGCAATCGTCCACTCTTGATTATTGCGGATGATGTAGATGGCGAAGCTCTTCCAACTCTTGTTTTGAACAAGATTCGTGGAACCTTCAACGTGGTAGCAGTCAAGGCACCTGGTTTTGGTGACCGTCGCAAAGCCATGCTTGAAGATATCGCCATCTTAACAGGCGGAACAGTTATCACAGAAGACCTAGGTCTTGAGTTGAAAGATGCGACAATTGAAGCTCTTGGTCAAGCAGCGAGAGTAACTGTGGACAAAGATAGCACGGTTATCGTAGAAGGTGCTGGAAATCCTGAAGCGATTTCTCACCGTGTTGCAGTTATCAAGTCTCAAATCGAAACCACAACTTCTGAATTTGACCGTGAAAAATTGCAAGAACGCTTGGCGAAATTGTCAGGTGGTGTAGCAGTCATCAAGGTCGGAGCTGCAACTGAAACTGAGTTGAAAGAAATGAAACTCCGCATTGAAGATGCCCTCAACGCTACTCGTGCAGCTGTTGAAGAAGGAATCGTTGCAGGTGGTGGAACTGCTCTTGCCAATGTCATTCCAGCCGTAGCTGATTTGGAATTGACAGGAGATGAAGCGACAGGACGCAATATTGTTCTCCGTGCCTTGGAAGAACCAGTTCGTCAAATCGCCCACAATGCAGGATTTGAAGGATCTATTGTTATCGATCGTTTGAAAAATGCTGAAGTTGGTACAGGCTTCAACGCAGCAACTGGCGAATGGGTCAACATGATTGAAGAAGGAATCATTGACCCAGTGAAAGTGAGCCGTTCAGCCCTTCAAAATGCAGCATCTGTAGCCAGCTTGATTTTAACAACAGAAGCAGTCGTAGCCAATAAACCAGAACCAGCAGCTCCGGCTCCAGCAATGGATCCAAGCATGATGGGCGGCATGATGTAAGCTTTCTATAGAAAACAACTTATAAAAAACACAAAAGGAGGGAATGGCTATTCCTCCTTTTTATGCTATTCACTTCTAAATAGATTTGAGCTCTCCTAACTTATATGATAAAATAAGACTAGAAAAAGGAGAAGAACATGATCGATGTAGAAGAAATTCTGAGCAAGATGAACCTCAATCAGAAGATTAATTATGACCGTGTCATGCAGAAGATGGTACAAGTATGGGAGAAAAATGAGCAACGTCCAACTATTCTCATGCATGTTTGCTGTGCTCCTTGTAGTACCTACACCCTAGAATACCTGACAAAATACGCTGATGTGACTATCTATTTTGCCAATTCCAATATTCATCCTAAGGCAGAATACCACAAGCGGGCTTACGTCACCAAGAAATTTGTCAGTGATTTCAATGAGCGAACAGGAAATACGGTCCAGTATTTAGAAGCGCCCTACGAACCCAATGAATACCGGAAGTTAGTCAGAGGACTGGAAGAAGAACCAGAAGGTGGAGACCGTTGCAAGGTTTGTTTTGACTACCGTCTGGACAAAACAGCACAGGTAGCTATGGACTTGGGCTTTGACTACTTTGGTTCAGCTTTGACCATCAGTCCCCATAAGAATTCTCAAACCATCAACAGCATCGGAATTGATGTGCAAAAGATTTACACAACCCACTATCTTCCAAGTGATTTCAAGAAAAATCAAGGCTACAAACGTTCAGTGGAGATGTGCGAGGAGTATGATATCTATCGTCAATGTTATTGTGGATGCGTCTATGCAGCTCAAGCTCAGAACATTGACCTTGTTCAGGTTAAGAAGGATGCCACAGCTTTCTTGTTGGATAAGGATGTTGAAAAAGATTATTCTCATATCAAGTTTACTGTCACTAAATTAGATATATAGCAATTAACCCAGCTTCCAGGCTGGGTTTTTCCAATAAAAAAACCAGGGCTCTCACCCCGGCTTGACAACTTTACCGATTCTTTAGTTCTATGTAGCGTTTGTACCAAATGTTGACATAGGCCTCTGAGAAAGGACCGCGTCCATTGTTGATCCAATCAACAAGGATTTTAACATGCTCTTTCAAAATATAGTCTAAATCATCAGAATACTTCATTTTGCGTTTATGGCGTTCATATTCTTCAACGTCCAAGAGACGCTTTTCACCATCAGTGAAAACCTTGACATCCAAATCATAATCAATGTATTTCAGGGCTTCTTCATCTAGATAGTAGGGGCTGGCCATATTGCAATAGTAGGAAATCCCATTATCACGAATCATGGCAATGATATTAAACCAATATTTTTTGTGAAAGTAAACAATAGCCGGTTCTCGAGTCACCCAACGACGACCGTCACTTTCGGTAACAAGTGTGTGGTCGTTGACGCCAATAATAGCGTTCTCTGTTGTTTTTAGTACCATGGTGTCCCGCCAAGTACGGTGAAGACTCCCATCATGCTTATAACTTTGAATTGTAATAAAGTCGCCTTCTTTTGGAAGTTTCATAACTAACCAACTTTCTACAATTTATAAGTTTATCGTTTACTATTATATCATAAATCGGTCTAATTTTTTTGAATTTTACACGAAAATATTAAAGATATTCTCTGAGAGCGCTGGCTATATCCGAAAAATCATAGCCTTTTCTAGCTAAAACTTGGGTTAAACGCTGTTTAAGTTCGTATCCTTCATACTTTCGAGCATATTTAGAATATTGTTTATCCAGTTCTTTAAAAATGAGCTCTTGAGTCGTTTCTTGGTCAACTTGACTATCCAAGTCATCAAAAGCAATTTTAGCATCAGAATAGGAGAAGCCTTTGTTCGTTAAGTTTTGGATAATCTTATCTTGCAAGGCACGAGCGGGAAGCTTTCCATTGTATTTTTTAAGCAGTTTTTCTGCAACACGTTGAGCAATCTCTGAAAAATCAAAATCCTTTAAAACCTCTTCAATAGTTGATTTGGCAATCCCTTTTTGAGACAGTTTTTGAGCTAGCACATAGGGTCCCTTATCTCCAGAAAGTTGATTGGCATTGATGATGGAATAAGCATACTGATGGTCATTAATCCAGTTATCTTCTTTTAGGTTAGCGATAACTTGACTAGTGATTTTTTCATCAAGATCATACTTTTTCAGATACTCACGAACTTCCTTTTCGGTTCGAGCTTTAAATGATAGATGGTAGAGGGCGAGATTCTTACCATAAGAAAACTGAGCAAAGCCCTGTATCTCGATTAATTCTTCCTTGCTGATCACCTTATCTTTAGACAACATAAAACGGACAATGGTATCTTCCGTGATATAAGAGGTTTGCTGTCCATCTAACTCCATCAAGTAGAGACGTTTTTTCTTTTCAAGTTTTGTGATTTTCATAGTTCTATTATACCCTAAAATGTGATAAGATAGGGGTATGAATCTGAAAGTCAAACAAAAAATACCTTTAAAAATCAAGCGGATGGGTATCAATGGTGAGGGAATCGGTTTCTACCAGAAAACCCTCGTTTTTGTGCCAGGCGCCCTCAAAGGAGAAGATATCTATTGTCAGATTACTTCTGTTAAACGTAACTTTGTTGAAGCCAAATTACTAAAGGTTAATAAGAAGTCTAAATTTCGAGTCGTACCAGCTTGTACGATTTATAATGAATGTGGTGGTTGCCAAATCATGCACCTCCACTACGATAAACAGTTAGAGTTCAAAACGGATTTGCTCCACCAAGCCCTGAAAAAATTTGCTCCTGCAGGATATGAAAACTATGAAATCCGTCCAACTATCGGAATGCAGGAACCAAAGTACTACCGTGCTAAGCTTCAATTTCAGACTCGAAAATTTAAAAATCAGGTCAAAGCAGGTTTGTATGCGCAAAACTCTCATTATCTCGTAGAGTTAAAAGACTGCTTGGTGCAAGATAAAGAAACCCAAGTGATTGCTAACCGCCTAGCTGAACTTCTTACTTACCACCAAATTCCAATTACAGATGAGAGAAAAACGCTCGGCGTTCGCACCATCATGGTACGTCGAGCAAGAAAAACAGGACAAGTCCAGATAATCATCGTCACAAATCGTCAGCTTAATTTAACCCAGCTAGTAAAAGACTTAGTTAAAGATTTTCCAGAAGTCGTCACGGTTGCTGTCAATACAAATACAGCAAAAACAAGTGAAATCTATGGTGAAAAGACGGAAATTATTTGGGGTCAAGAGAGTATTCAAGAAGGAGTACTGGACTATGAGTTTTCTCTCTCCCCTCGAGCGTTCTATCAGCTTAATCCTGAGCAGACAGAAATTCTCTATAGTGAAGCAGTTAAGGCACTGGAGGTTGGCGAAGAAGATCATCTGATTGATGCCTATTGCGGTGTTGGGACAATCGGATTTGCCTTCGCAAATAAGGTCAAGAGTCTCAGAGGAATGGACATTATTCCGGAAGCCATAGAAGATGCCAAGAGAAATGCTCAGAGAATGGGGTTTGACAATACCCATTACGAAGCGGGAACAGCAGAAGAGATTATTCCACGCTGGTATCAAGAAGGCTACCGAGCGGATGCATTGATAGTCGATCCTCCTCGTACAGGTTTAGATGATAAGCTATTGGATACCATTCTGACCTATGTTCCAGACAAAATGGTCTATGTATCCTGCAATGTTTCGACCTTGGCACGAGATTTGGTTAAAC
>CAUSWL010000055.1:0-8689 GCA_963535345.1 uncultured Streptococcus sp. | reverse complement strand
GCTTTGGCAGCTCTAGGAGTACTTGGTTTGATGAGCGGATTTGGACTTGTGTCTCGCAAGAAAAAAGAAGACTAACTCTATACAAGAAATTCTAAGTAGTATCCATTAGTTTCTTAAACAAAAAACCAACTAATCATTAGATTAGTTGGTTTTTGTCTATTCTCGATTTTTCCAAGCTTGGTAGCGGGTGTCAATCAAGAGTTGGGTTAATCGTCCCATGGTTTCTTTTTCTTCGGGAGTGAGGGATTGAGCTTGGACAAAGAGATGGTGAATGTGTTCAATGACCTTGAAGGAAGAAAGATCATTGATAGAGGAGATGCCTGCATCAAGAATGATTCCAAAAAAGAGGTCAAAGTAGAGCTGCAGTTCCGTATCAGGGACCGTCTCAACCCATTCCTTGAAGGTTGTATCGACTTGCTGGCTGTCACTATTGGTCTCGTCTAGTTGGGCAAAGTGTTTGTCTTCAATCTGCCAACTAAAGGTGTCATGCTGGGCAAGACCGCCTAAGGCAGTGCTTCGAACGACGATTTTTTTATCCGGAATTTCCAGCATCATCCCGATGATAGAACCTTGTGGGACAAATACTTTTGTTCTTTCCATCATGTTTTGATAGCCAGGTGTTTCGGTTAGTTCCTTGTGAAGCCCAGGCGCATCAAAAGTATAGACAGAGATAATGTTTTTCTGCAAGTTTGGATCAAGTTGACTGGCAGCATAGACAGCTAGATTGCCACCTTTTGAGTGTCCTGCTAGGACCACCTTTTGGTTAGGATGTTGAGCAAAGAAGTCCTGTAAATACTGGAGGGCATGTTTTTGAGCTGGAATTTCCTTCATATAGGTCATATGGAAATCTTCTTTCCAACCGATGATACTGTCATCCGTCCCACGAAAAACAAGCAAAAAAGTATCGAGACTGATACGATAAGTCATAGCTGCAAACTGTTTTTGCAATTCAGGATCGATATCATTGATAAAGTTTGAGAGTTTGCAATTTTTAAAGCGTTTGTGTTGAGAGAGTTGATCCAACAACTGGAGGCGGTTCTTATTGGTCAGCATAGTCTTTTCTCTAGGGATTTGAGGTGCAAGATCTATGAGACGCTGTGGTTCTTGGGTAACTACATCATCAAAAGCAAGGTAGGTTAATTCGGTCAAGGCAAGAACGTCTAACTCATTCACGGGGAGGTCATAAAAGGAATCGTATGCTACATCATTGAGGTAGTCAAAAATATTGGCCATAAAAGCTCCTTTCTCTATGTTTATCCTATCACATTTACTTAGAATTAGCTAGTAAGGTTTGATTGAAATACATAGAAGATAGATTGCTCCTATTTCAAACCTCTAAACGAGCTTACTTGTATGTTTTTGCTATCAATCCCATTTTCCTTTAAAAACTTCTTCATCTCATTTACATCATCAGGCTGACCTGTGATGAGATAGCTGGCTTGATTGCCGTATTCATCAATAGCATGTTTTAAAAATGCTTGACTTTGAGAAAGTTCATCGCTAGTTTTATAAGTAAAATTCGATGTTTTTTGAGCCAGTTCCTTCATCTCATTATCGAAAATAGAAACTCCTTTGTCAAAATGGTTGAGAATAATCGGACATTTACCAGCCCATTCTTTGATAAGGGGGCGTAGAGCAGAAATGCCGACATCAGATGCAAAGCAAACTAGTGGCTGATTCGTATCTTTAACAGTCAAAGAGGAATCCAGCCAACTCATCTCGATCTCACTGCCAGCCGGTAAATGTGTCAAGGTGTTCTTAAAGTTACTACCACTATTATGAGTCAAAATGAGAATTTCATCTTCATCAGGTGTGGAGGCAATGGTCAGCCATCGACTGGTTTGCTCTCCCTTAGCTTCATATTTACTAGCAGTAGACGAGGTATCAGGGAGTGTAAACTTAGCATAAGCCCCAGCTTTCCAGATTTGATGACTCGGTTTTGTGATATGAATTAAATATAGATCTCCGCTGGGGTTTTCAATGGATTTTATCGATAATGTCTGGCTTCGTCCAAGATAGGCGATGGCACCCCAAGTTATAAGGGCTAGTAATCCAAGTGTTGATAGAATGATAATAAACATTTTTTTACCTCTTTTCATTTTTTATGACTCCTGTTCTTAACTTTATGAATGAACTATAAAATAATTCATTCATATCTTTTCAAAAAATAAAGAAATCCATTCTTTATTTTAGAACTCCTTTAATGAAGTTGGTTGCAAGTATTTCAACAGTTTTGCCAATATCTGGAAAATCTTTTTCCGTGATATGCATATCCATGTAGTAAAATAGGTTGTAAACTTGTAAAATCTCTTGAATCTTTTCTGGAGAATACCCCTCAGCCTGCATACGATTTGTAAAAGTTTTAACTAGAAACTGATGAAATGGATTTGCGACTTTGCCTTCTTCCGAGGAATAGTAGCTGTGCAAGTCATCGGCTATGGCAGGATTGTACCATTCTGCAAGGATTTTATTGGAAGAAACGAGAGTTCTAGACTGAGCAAATAGTTGACCAATGAGGACGATCATGTCAATTTCCCAATCCAGTTCGTCGATCATAGCTTGTCGAACACGGTTGTTTTCATCTATATAGATGTCTAGAAAAATGGCTTCTTTGCTCTCGTAATAGTTATAAAAAGAACCAACTGCAACACCAGCTTGCCTAGCAATTTCTGAAATTCCTGTTGCCTTGTAACCTTTTTTCGAAAAAACGTCATAAGCTGCTGTTTTTAGAGCTTGTTTTTTGTCCAATATGATTTAACCTCCTTTGTTCCATGAATGAATAACGTTATTCGTTCATTCATATTCTAACAAATCATGGCTAGCTTGTCAATAAGAAGGCTAGATCTATTAAATAAGTTAAAGAAACGCTAACTAAATAAGCACAAAAAAGGGAAATATAGGATAAGGCTGGAACTATAGTTAAAAATAAGGTATGATATCAATGGGAATGTTCTCTATTTAGCATCTGTTTTCTGATCTGGATTTGGGAAATAGGCTGCTAAACAGTATGAGATACTGATCTGTAAATCTGATATGAAGGGTTTTGATACTTTGAGAAATAGCAAAGGAGGAGCGCATGCACAAGATTTTACTAGTAGAAGATGACCAAGTCATTCGGCAACAAGTGGGGAAACTGCTCTCTGAGTGGGGCTTTGAGGTCATTTTGGTAGAAGATTTTATGGAAGTATTGAGACTTTTTGTTCAGTCAGAACCTCATTTGGTCCTCATGGATATTGGCCTGCCTCTTTTTAATGGTTACCACTGGTGCCAGGAGATTCGCAAGATTTCTAAGGTGCCTATTATGTTTTTGTCTTCGAGAGACCAGGCGATGGATATTGTCATGGCAATCAATATGGGGGCGGATGACTTTGTGACCAAGCCTTTTGACCAGCAGGTGCTCCTTGCCAAGGTTCAAGGCTTGTTGCGCCGTTCCTATGAGTTTGGGCGGGATGAAAGTTTGCTAGAGTATGCAGGTGTGATTCTCAATACCAAGTCTATGGACCTGCACTATCAGGGGGAAGTCCTGAGCTTAACCAAGAATGAATTTCAAATTTTGCGGGTCTTGTTTGAACATGCTGGCAATATCGTAGCGCGTGATGACTTGATGAGAGAACTCTGGAATAGCGACTTTTTCATCGATGACAATACCTTGTCTGTCAATGTTGCTCGCCTGCGTAAAAAGTTGGAGGAGCAAGGTTTAGCAGGGTTTATCGAAACCAAGAAAGGGATAGGATACGGACTGAAACATGCTTGATTGGAAATCATTTTTTCTAGCCTACCTGCGTTCTCGCAGTCGCGTTTTTACCTATATTTTTTCATTAGGCTTTCTCGTCCTTCTCTTTCAGTTTTTATTTGCTAGTCTAGGAACTTATTTTCTTTATTTCTTTCTGCTCAGTAGTTTTTTGACCTTCTTATTTTTGGCTTGGGATATATTTGCAGAAGCTCAGGTTTACCGGCAGGAAGTACTCTATGCTGAGAGAGACCCCAAGTCTCCTTTGGAATGTGCGCTAGCAGAAAAGCTCGAAGAGCGTGAGTCTGAATTGTATCAAAAGAAGTCTGAAGCGCAGAGCAAGTTGACGGATTTGCTGGACTACTACACCTTGTGGGTTCACCAAATCAAGACCCCCATTGCAGCTAGTCGACTTTTAGTGGCAGAAGTTTCTGATCGGGAGGTCAAGCAGCAACTGGAACAGGAAATCTTTAAGATTGACTCCTATACCAACCTGGTTTTGCAGTACTTACGTTTAGAGAGTTTTCACGATGACTTGGTATTTGAACAGGTTCAAGTGGAGGATCTGGTGAAGGAAGTGGTTCGCAAGTATGCTCTTTTCTTTATCCAAAAAGGACTGGCGCTCAATCTCCATGACCTTGACAAAATCATCGTGACCGATAAGAAGTGGTTGTTGGTCGTCATTGAACAAATCCTCTCAAACAGTCTCAAGTACACCAAAGAAGGTGGGCTAGAGATTTATATGGAAGGTCAGGAGCTCTGTATCAAGGATACGGGAATCGGGATTAAAAACAGTGATGTGCTCCGAGTCTTTGAACGTGGCTTTTCAGGCTATAATGGTCGTTTGACCCAGCAGTCATCTGGACTGGGCCTCTACCTATCCAAGAAAATTTCTGAAGAACTGGGTCACCAGATTCGTATCGAGTCTGAGGTTGGAAAAGGAACGACAGTACGAATTAAGTTTGCGGAAGTGAACCTACTTATTGAGTAAAAAGAAATGCTAAGAACTTGGAAGAAATCTTTCAAGCTCTTCTTTAGATTTCTATGTAGTGAGAAAATAGGATAGAACAAAGAAAAAGGTAACTGGAATTTTTCCCGTTCACTATCTTTTAAATTGATTGAGTTCTTCAGAGAAAGGTTGTAAAATTTTTGATATAATATCAAGGATGGACTGATGGATATTTAAAGGATTATTTTCAAAAGAATGACAGGTGAGAATTAAAATATGTAAAATTGAAAAGAAGTCTCTCTGCCACCATCTAAGCAGAAACAAGAGTATATGAAATAAAAGGAGTAACCAATGACTGGAAATTATTCAACACGTGAATACCGTGAGAAATTATATGATGATCTTCATGTTCGATTAAGAGATACAGTGATTTTGATGTGTGCGATTTTTATTGCCTCTATAGGTCTAAATATGAATTCAACAGCTGTCATTATTGGAGCCATGCTGATTTCCCCTCTTATGACACCGATTGTTGGACTGGGGTTTGGTTTAGCTATTTTTGATACGCGTTTAATCAAGCAATCTCTAGAGGTTTTATTTATTCAAGTATTGGTCAGTTTGCTTGTATCGACTCTGTATTTCTGGATTTCTCCCTTATCTTATGCAAGTAGCGAGTTGATTGCACGAACCTCTCCAACCATTTGGGATGTTCTCATTGCTATTGCTGGTGGGATAGCAGGTGTCATTGGTTCAAGGAAAAAAGAAGCAAACAATATCGTGCCAGGAGTAGCCATTGCAACAGCTCTGATGCCACCTATCTGTACTGCAGGCTATGGTTTAGCTAACGGAAATGTACGATTTTTATTTGGGGCTCTCTATCTTTTCTTGATCAACTGTGTCTTTATCATGCTAGCCAACATTGTTGGAACAAGAATTTTGATGAGAAAATCTCCCTTAAGTTCATTTAAAGAGCTAAACATTAAAATGAGAATTGGGTTGATATCCTTGATTGTATTATTGGTTCTTCCAGCCAGCTATTCAGCAGTCACTCTGACGATGGATCAAGCACGAAAAGAAGGGATCAAACAGTTTGTAGGAAAAGAGTTCGCCAATCACACGGTCATTAATCAAGTCTACAAGTCAAGGAACAATGAATTGGTCTTGACGGTTGTTGGAGATCCGATTTCAGACGAAGAATTAGAAACGCTCCATCAAAAACAAGCCTCTTACGGTATTCAATCTGTTCAATTAAAAGTCAATCAAGTCCATAATTCGACAAAATTAGACAGTGACACGACCAAGGAATTTTATGAAAATATTAACAAGTATATCGATCAAAAACTCTCTGAAAAAGACTCACAAAAAGATCTCGTAAAAGAAAATGAAGCAGATAAGAATTGAGGATAGTCAATTTATCTAACTCATGGAAGCAAATCTTGGGAGGATAACTTATATCCAAAAACTAGTGGATAGAAAGGATTGTTTATGAGGATACCATTTGTGGTGGATTGACCAATCACTACTAGCTCAGGTAAAACAAAATATAAAAAGGCGGTGGGACAGAAATCGATAGACAAAGTCTCGATTTCGTAGTCCCAGCCCCGCGAGGATGATTAGGAGCTTTTTGGAGTCTAAAAGACGAACAAAAAGTTCAATCAGCTACCGCGTCAAAGTTTAATTGCTAATAAAAAGTGAGGTCGGGATCTTTTGTCCCAACCTCTTTTTTAGGTAGCTGGAATTCTTATCCCAGGTTAAACGTTTTATTTCTCAACGCGTGATTTGTTGGCAATATCAGCAAGGATAGCTTGAACAAACTCATCAACTGGGACAGTTTGTGTTTCTTTTTGGCCATAGCGACGAACGTTGACAGTTCTGTCTTCCATTTCCTTGTCCCCAACGATTAATTGGTAAGGGATTTTGCTAGTTTGAGAGGCACGGATCTTGAATTGCATTTTCTCATTACGTTCATCCACATCAGCACGGACACCACGATCACGAAGTTTCTTAGCTACTTCCCAAGCGTAGTCAACGTGTTTCTCGTTAGATACTGGGATGAGGGTTACTTGATGTGGTGCAAGCCATGTTGGAAAGGCACCCTTGTAGTTCTCAATCAAGATAGCTGTGAAGCGTTCCATAGTTGAGATAACTCCACGGTGGATCATAACTGGACGGTGCTCTTCGCCATCAGCTCCGATGTATTTAAGGTCGAAGCGTTCTGGAAGCAAGAAGTCAAGTTGGATAGTAGAAAGAGTTTCTTCTTTTCCAAGAGCGGTCTTAACTTGAATATCCAATTTTGGTCCATAAAAGGCTGCTTCACCTTCGGCTTCAAAGTAGTCCACGCCCATTTCATCAAGAGCTGCACGAAGCATGGTTTGAGCATTTTCCCACATCTCATCGTTATCAAAGTACTTGTGAGTATCTTGAGGGTCACGAAGAGAGAGGCGGAAGCGGTATTCAGTCAAGTTGAAGTCTTCATAAACATCGATAATCAACTGAAGGGCACGCTGGAATTCTTCTTGGATTTGTTCCGGAGTCACAAAGAGGTGACCGTCGTTAAGAGACATTTCACGTACACGTTGAAGACCAGTAAGGGAACCAGATTTTTCGTAGCGGTGCATCATACCGATTTCAGCGATACGGATTGGCAACTCACGGTAAGAGTGAACATGGTGTTTGAAGACTTGGATGTGGTGTGGACAGTTCATTGGACGAAGGACAAATTCTTCCCCGTCACCCATGTCCATAGTTGGGAACATGTCTTCTTGGTAATGATCCCAGTGACCAGAAGTCTTGTAAAGCTCAACTGAAGCAAGTGGTGGAGTGTAAACGTGTTGGTAGCCAGAAGCCAACTCTTTGTCTACGATGTAGCGTTCCAACTCACGACGAATAGTCGCACCATTTGGCAACCAGAATGGAAGCCCTTGACCAACCTCTTGAGAAATCATGAAGAGGTCAAGCTCTTTACCAAGTTTACGGTGGTCACGTTCCTTAGCTTCTTCACGCATTTGAAGGTAGTTTTTCAAGTCTTTCTTGTCAAACCAAGCTGTACCATAGATACGTTGCATCATAGCGTTGTCGCTATTTCCACGCCAGTAAGCACCTGCTACATGGAGAAGGTGGAAGATTTGGATGCGGCCTGTTGATGGGACGTGAGGGCCACGGCAAAGGTCTACGTATTCACCCTGACGGTAGATAGTCAACCCACCTTCGTCCTCAGAGTGTTCTTCGATCAATTCCAACTTGTAAGGGTCGTTCTTGAAGATTTCACGTGCCTCTTCTTTGGTGACTTCCTCGCGGATAGATGGGAAGTTTTCTTTAACGATTTTTTGCATTTCTTCTTCGATACGTGGTAGGTCTTCATTAGAGATTTGACCAGCAGTATTGTCGGTATCGTAGTAGAAGCCATCTTCAATAGCAGGACCAACTCCCAAGTGAATGTCTGGGAAGAGGCGACGAGCTGCTTGGGCAAACAAGTGGGCAGCTGAGTGACGCAAGATTGGAAGGGCATCTTCGTGATCAGGTGTCACAATTTCGATGCTTCCATCTTCAGTGATAGCACGAGTAGTGTCGATGAGTTTGCCGTTGAATTTACCAGCCAAGGCTTTTTTAGCTAGGGAATTGCTGATAGATTGGGCAATTTCAAAAGTAGTAACGCCAGATTCGAATTCACGAACAGCGCCATCTGGGAAAGTAATCTTAATCATGGTTTTCTCCTTAAATATTTATTCTATTTTTGTTGGACAATTTTAAGAGCCGAGCAACTTCTTCCGTAGTCTGATTCTCTGATTGACTGCCATCTGTTATGAGGCTAGGATAGCCTAATCTCACCGCTTCCTTACGAACCATTTGAGCGAAAAGAATGTCTCGTTGCATCCAGTTTTCAAAAGCTTGCTCAGGGTTGGTTGTACCCTCTAAGACATAAGGAACCCATTCTCTCTGTATATAATGCTTTTTTTGAAAATCAGCTGTCGGAGTCAAGCATAGATAGGAAGACGCTTGACATTCAAGCT
>CAUSWL010000054.1:0-8717 GCA_963535345.1 uncultured Streptococcus sp. | reverse complement strand
TTTACAGCACCATAATAGAATAACACAAAGCCCCTGCGATTGCAAGGGATTTGTTAGCTTTTTTTCGTTTTTTTACTAACCTAAGTTACTAGAGTATGTTCTGATCCTCTTTCGTAAATAAAACATAGTTTGACAATTTACCCATTTTTGGGGGTGGCGATAAAGATAGATACTGTCTGATCTGGATCATATTTTTCAAAATCAATACTATACTGACGTTGCAGTTCTCTTGCTTCTTCTGCCTGCCAAATTTGTTGCCAGGTATGGAGAAACCCTTTTGAATCACTTGTATCCACCTCAAATACTTGGTAGGTTTGTTCTGAAGTGTCAAAATCCCAGTCTTCTTTATCGGATAGACTACAGAGCGACAAGCTGTAATCCCCCTTGTAGTCACTGACATAATCATGATAGACTGCATAAATCGGAAGCCCTTGGGCAAATGCCTCCTCTACTTCTTTCTGGTGTTCCTGCCATAGATGGCTAATTTTTTCCATCATGTTTGGATCTTGGAAATTATTGGTAGAGATACTACTGATTATTTTTAAAAACATTCCTTCGCTCCTTTTACTTTCACTTCTAAGGTGACTGACTAGCAATCAACCTCAGCTCTAAACTTTCTAACTACCAAGAGGCTACTTCACTCAACAAAATGAAATAGCATTCTTTGCGTATAGGATATAGCTCGCCATTCACTATCAACTCCCTCTTCCTAGAGAGAATGGCACCCATAGTAAACAAAACGTTCAATTTACCGGTCTCAATCAGAGCCGAAAAACAATACAGACTTCGACCAAGACCAGCCTTCCAACTCTTATTGATATAGTTTGGAAAGTTTTTAACGAGCATTTTTTATGCTCAAGTCTAGGACATAAAGGGATTCAAACTCAAAGCAAAAATAGGAAACTGACGCGCGTTGCGTGGCAATGTATCCAATCGTGATCACAACCTCTTGCATAACAGCTAAGGCTGTAATTTACAGCACCACGGTAGAATAACACAAAGCCCCTGCGATTGCAAGGGATTTGTTAGCTTTTTTTCGTTTTTTTGAGATGAAACTGTTTTCTATTTTATCTTCCTAAGATTACTGATTTACGTTTATAAAAATCAATCTTTTCTTCTATATAATGTGTATCATTTTGACCTTGAATTTATCTTCTGATTGGTCTACTAAGATATCTGCTTTTGACTCGGTTTCTCTATAGTATCGCAGATACTGCTCCCGTCTCATCTGATGGCTAGTCAATACAAAAGATGCATCCCGATTTCTCATAGTCGTATCTCGAGCTAAGCGCCTCTTTAATTCGGTCTCCTCATCCGTGTAGAAACAGATAGTTTTGTCAAAAAGTTCCTTGGGTAGAAAACCCACAGACATCCCTTCAACAATAAGAATTGGCTTTGCTCCAGACAAGACCTCGCTAGCCTTCCACGGTTCATCGATTGTTAAGACATCCATACCTACCTGCAAGGCGAGAATATCTCTCTGTAAACTTGCCAGTTCATGCGCCACCGGGAGACAAGCTGTCACCTTTTGATCTGGCGCTTGCTTTGGTACTACCAGGTGACGTTCTGAGGTGATATAGGGATCTGTTTCTAGTAAATTTACTTTTGTGGAATCTAGGGCTTGATGTAATTCCTGAGCGAAGGTTGACTTGCCCGAAGCCCCATGACCGTAGATCCCTAGCGTCCTAATTCTTCCCGTTTCGATCTCTGAAACCAGTTGTTCTATCAGATCTTTTTTCTTCATTCTCTCTTCACCTGTTCATAGCTTTCTTTTCCGTCATTGAGCTTATCCCAAATCACTACTTGCCCACTTTTGAGAGATTTTTGCACATCGATAATTCGTTGATTGGAAGAACCTCGAAACTGGAGCATGAGATTGCGCTTGCTTTTATCATACCGTCCATCGACAAGGATGTCAACCAGCGACAAGAGTTCCAGTTTATCTGGAGTTTCCAGCATCATTTCTTCCCAAGTGTAGCCCGTCCAGGACCAGATGTCTTTGTCTGGCAATTCCTTTCGGATACGTTTGACGAGGGGCAAGAGGATACCTGTATTAAGAAAAGGTTCTCCTCCCAGCAGGGTCAATCCTTGAACATAGGGTTGGGCAAGGTCTTCCATGATTTGTTCTTCTAATTCTGCCGTATAGGGAATGCCTGCGTTGAAAGACCAAGTCGCAACATTATAGCACCCCTCGCAGTGAAACATGCAACCTGATACATAGAGAGAGTTTCGCACACCTTCTCCATCGACAAAGTTAAAAGCCTTGTAATCAATGATTCGCCCTTTACTAAGCTCCTCACTTTTCCATTCACCTGGTTTTGGTGTATTCCATGTCATCCTTCTACTCCAAATCTATCCAGTAACGTTCTACGCCATTGCGAACATCCTCAAAGAGTCCGCCATTTGCCACAATCACCGCCCTACTAGCAGGATTCTCCGTACTACAGGTCACAAGTGCTTTTTTGATGTTCTTTTCCTTAGCAACTTGCAGGCCTTGTCTGAGGGCTTCTTTGGCATAACCTTTACCTCTTTCAGAAGGGCGGATGGAATAGCCGATATGCCCCCCATTTTCTAGTAAGTAGTCATTTAATCGGAGACGAAGGTTGAGAAAGCCAAGAGCCTGGCCTGCTTCGTCAAAACTAACCAGCTGGATAGCAGGAACCCAGTTTTCAGGAATATTGAGTCCCGCTTCCGCTTGAAGATTTTCTTCTAGCCACTCTTCATAAACAAAATTGTTGGCGTTCCAAAACCCACCATCATGAGGGGACTGTGCTTGTTCAAACTCTGCCATCATCTCTAAAACTGTTTCTTTATCTGCTAATCTTGGTCTACGTAATTCCATCCTTACCTCCCGCTAAGAGAAAAGTGAGAGCAGACTCTCACTTTTATTTTTTCTTATTCTTGTTTAAAAACTGTTCTCTGAGGTTGAGCAAGCGTTCTTTTTTACCTGTTCCACCTTTCGAGTGTTTCTCGTGATAACGGGTCACTTGTGCGCGTCCCTTATCGTCTAATTGGTATTTCCCCATTCCATTTCCTTCTAATTTGTTACTTCATGTCCAGCTGTTTTGATAGTAGAGCCATTCATGTGTTTGACACGCGCAGCGATTTCCTTGTGGCGTCCGTTAACCATCGGACGCGCTTGAGGATTTCCCAGATAACCACACGTACGTTTGACCACATCTACTGTTTTAGGGTCGCTATTGCCACAGTTGGGACAAGCAAAGCCTCTCTCAGTTGGTTCAAAATCCCCTTCAAAGTCGCACTTGTAGCAACGATCAATCGGAGTATTGGTCCCTAGATAGCCGACACGGTCATAGGCATAGTCCCAAACAGCTTCCAAGGCTTTAGGGTTTTGTTGAAGAACTGGATACTCACAATAATGGATGAAACCACCTGACGCACCTGCTTCTGGATAAACTTTCTCAAAGTCTAATTTTTCAAACGGTGTGGGATTTTTACGGACATCATAGTGGAAAGAGTTGGTATAGTATTCCTTATCCGTGATGTCAGGAATAGAGCCAAACTTCTCTGTATCCAAGCGACAGAAGCGGTCTGTCAAGCTTTCAGACGGTGTTGAGTAGATAGAGAAATGGTAACCATATTGATCTGACCACTCTTCTACACGTCGTTTCATATCACGAATGATGTCAAGCGTGAATTCCTTGGCTTCAGGATTGCTTTCCCAGCTGTTGCCAAAGAAGACCGTCGCCACTTCATACAAACCGATATAGCCTAGAGAAATAGTCGCACGGCGATTCTTGAAGAGTTGGTCTACACTTTCTTCTTTTCCGAGACGGCGGCCGAAGGCTCCATACTGATAAAGGATAGGGGCATTTGCTGGTGTTGCTTCCTTGGTCCGTTCAACACGGTAAACCAGAGCATCTTCTGCGATATTCATCCGCTCATTGAAGATTTCCCAAAACTTATTCAGATCCCCTTCAGACTCGAGGGCGATACGAGGCAGATTGACCGTCACAACACCTAGATTCATCCGACCTGAATTGACCTCAACACCATTTTCATCTTTCCAGCCTTGGAGGAAAGAGCGACAGCCCATAGGAACCTTGAAAGAACCTGTCAGCTCGATAATCTTATCATAGGACAAGACATCAGGGTACATCCGCTTGGTTGCACACTCGAGAGCCAACTGTTTGATGTCATAGTTCGGAGTCCCTTCTTCCAAGTTAAGGCCTCTTTTCAACGTAAAGATGAGTTTAGGGAAGATGGCTGTACGATGTTCTGATCCAAGACCCTTGATACGAATGGTTAAAATAGCTTTTTGAATTTCACGCTCAAAACGATTGGTTCCCAGACCAAAACCGAGCGAAGTAAAAGGTGTTTGGCCATTTGAAGTGAAGAGAGTGTTGATTTCATACTCGAGAGATTGCATGGCATCGTAGATGTCTTTTTGGGTTTTCTTCCAAGCATAATCTTCCCGTTTGTCAGGCAAGACCCACTCTTCCGCATCTTTGAGGTGTTTTTGGTAATTCTTCTCCGCATACGGAGCCAAGACTTCATCGATACGGTCAGCTGAGCAACCCCCGTACTGGCTAGAAGCAACATTGGCGATGATTTGTGAAATTTGAGCTGTCGCAGTCTGGATAGACTTGGGACTCTCTACCTCTGCATTTCCAATCTTAAAACCATTTTCCAGCATGCCTTTAAAATCAATCAAACAGCAGTTGGTCATCGGAGTGTAGGGGCTGTAGTCCAAGTCATGATAGTGGATATCCCCTTTTTGATGAGCATTGGCTACGTGCTTAGGAAGCATTTGTAGCCCGATTGACTTCCCAACAATCCCTGCTGTCAAATCACGCTGGGTGTTGAAGACATCGCTGTCTTTATTGGCATTTTCATTGACAACTGCTTGATCTTTATTGAGAAGTTTATGGATACTAAAGTTGATATCTGTCGCTTTTGAGCGCTCAAAATCCCTTTGTGTCCGATAAGTGATATACTCCTCAGCCAGCGCATACTCTTTGGCTTCAAGGAGTTCATGTTCTACGACATTTTGAATTTCGTAAATCTTGACACCTTGAGGGAAGCGACTGTGAATTTCAGTCACGATTCTTTCAACTAGACCATTTAGGCGTTTTTCTACTAGAGGCGTAACGTCCATAACCTTTTCCGCCGCCTTGTGGAGAGCCTTGTCAATCTTGTCTACATCAAACACTACACGTCTACCATCTCGTTTTTCAACGAACAAGGTGGGAACGGTTGCAAGCTTTTCTTCTAATACAATCATATCCATGCTCTTTTCTAAAATGTTGTTCTATGAAGTATTATACCACTCTAAAAATAAAAATCAATATCTTGTGTCAAAAATCCTAAATTTTTTAAAATTCCACAAGATATTGATTTTTTGTTATTTTGATTTATAAAGTTTGAACTCGCTAGTATCTGTCTGAACAAGCTCATAGTTTTCACTGAGCCAGCTCTCTACATCTGACCACAAGGCAACTTTTTGATTGACCACAATCATCTTCGGTTGATTCTCTTTCAGGTCATTCATCAGTTTGGTTTTATTTTCATCGCTTGCAGTATAGAGTGTTGGAGTTGATAGAGAAGTCGGCGCCAAGCGTTCACTTGCACGGTAGAAATCTGGACGATCATCCCAAGCATAGACTCGATCCTCAGAACTCGTTTGCTGTTTTACCATACTAGCAAGACGTTCTCTCTCCTGATAAGTCACTGGGTGTGAAAGGTAGCGACTCACAATAGGAAGAACAACGAGGTAGGCAAGGGCAATCAGTAGTAGATAGAAATCTCCTTTAAGGAAAGAAGTTTGTTTCTCACGTCTTCTTCTACGACGACTGCCTCCATTCGAAACATCTTCCTTGATTCCTGCCAGAAGGAGCAAGACCAAGAAAGGAATTAGCACCACAAGACGAGTACCGTTGATAGGTTCTTTGGAGAGAATCAAGATTCCCAAAGAAACCAACACTCCCAAGCTAGCAGCAATTGAGAGGGCATATTGCTTGGCTGGTTTTGACTGGAACAAGCCTGTAAAGAGCAAACCAAGGGAACCTAACCCAATAGCAAGCAAGCCATAGAAGGCTACATTTTCAAGCAAATGCGAATTTGAAAAGAGGCTAAGAGTATTTACCGGATACAAGGTCTGGCTAATGGCATCTCCAAAACTACCTGTCCACACTGTATAGTAGCCTAAAGGATAGAATAAGAGTGAAAATCCTAGGGCTGACGCAAAGAACTGATATAGGCCATGAACAAAGTGACCTTTGCCTAGATTAAAGCCGATAATCCCCAAGGCCAGTACAGCCGCAAACAAGGCTGTTGGGATTGGCGCAAGGAAGAAAGCGAGAGCAAGGCTCATACCCACTCGTACAAATCCTTTGTCATCCTTTGGAAAAGCGAGATAATTTGTAACGATACTCAATGAATAAAATAGGAAAGGTAGGGCTAGCAAGAGAGCATAACCACCACCAAAAGCGAGGCCTGCTACAAGCAAGTATAAAATAAAGACAACTCGCTTCGCTTCCTTTTCTTGGCCGACAAGAGTATCTGCAGCCTTAAAAAGAAAAACACCTGCTCCAAACAAGGCCAACCACTCAACCAAAGCAATCAGAATGCTGCCTTGAAAAAGGTAGGTTAGCACATAATAGAGCAATCCCTCCGTCCCAAAGTAATCTGTATACATTTGACCATTTTGATGCAAGGCCCAACCGGTATAAAGATCCTGACTTTGTTGCGGACTGACTAAACCAAAAATAATAGGCAGGGCAACCGAAATGGCTGTGGCCACTAAACTCCAAAGCAAAATACTAAAAAAGGGAATGGGAGCTCCTTCTCGTTTTTCTGGCACTGACCAGTCTTGGTAATGAGATTCTTCTTGTTTCTCATCTATTTTCCCGTATACGTTCATTCAATTTCTCCTCTAAGTTTATCTGTTTTAGTATATCAAAATCTTACAGGAATGTCAGCTTGGGATTGATATTTGCTGAATTTCTTATCCAATAGCGCAAAGCGTTCGATCTCACGAAAACGGTGGAATCGACTGTTTCTATACTCTCTGATAAAATCATCATCTTCTAGATTAAGCATGGTTTTCTCCTTTACTTATCTATTCGTAAGAAGACAAAAATAAGATCCAGCCTTGGGCTAGATCTTGATGGATAGTTAGAG
Source organism: uncultured Streptococcus sp. (assembly GCA_963535345.1). GTDB lineage: Bacteria > Bacillota > Bacilli > Lactobacillales > Streptococcaceae > Streptococcus. Next base: position 1,574 of record CAUSWL010000054.1, on the reverse strand, counting down.
CATAGGTGCAAACAACTGGACAATTTCCTTGATGAGGCTTTGATACCAGCTGGTTTTGATAGTGTGGGGATAAATTTCTTGAGAAACTTTAAAAATCTCTTCGAAGTCCCTTTCAATATCGATGATGGACTGCGTTCTATAAAGTAAGACGGCATTTTCATAGTGGTGGAGCAAGCTCCGATAGTCAAAATTGATGGTCCCCACAGTAGCTGCCTCTCCATCGACAAGCATTTGCTTGCTATGAAGGAATCCCGGACTGTACTCATAAATACGAACCCCTGCAGATAACAAGTCTGGATAGGCTCCTCGAGTAACTAACTGAATAACCTTCTTATCTGGGATACACGGCGTCACAATTCGCACATCTACCCCCCTCAGAGCTGCATTTTTGATACTTTCAGTTAGATCGTAGTCCGCAATCAGATAGGGAGTCGTGATATAGACGTAATCTGTAGCTTGATTGATAAGATTTTGGTAGACCGTTTTTCCAACTTGAGCTCTGTATATGGGTTTTGGTCCACTACTATAGGGAATACAGAGCCCCATCCCTTCTTTGGGCTGATTTTCAAGATGGTATTGGTCAAAGTCACTAATCTCTCCACGGTTGATATACCAGGCAGATAAAAAAAGTCTGGTAAAAGCCTTAACTGCTGGTCCATCCAAACGAATCCCACTATCCTTCCAATAACCAAAACGTTCGATATGGTTGATATACTCATCGGCCAGATTGATACCACCTGTATAGGCAATTTGACCATCGATAATCATGATTTTTCGGTGATCACGGTTGTTATAAGCAACGGTCAAACGTGGAATCACCTTGTTAAATTTATGGGCTTCAATCCCTCGGCTACGAAGCTGGATGGTATAATCCCCAGGCAAGGTTGCCATACATCCAATATCGTCGTAGAGGAGCTTAACTTCTACTCCTTGAGCAGCCTTTTCTTCCAAAATCTCTAAAATACTGTTCCACATCAAGCCTTCTTCGATGATATAGTATTCGAGAAAGATAAACTTCTCCGCTTTCCTGAGATCCTCTAGCATCTGATGCCACATACTTTCCCCAGATGCAAAAAATTGTGTATCCGTTCGATCATAGACATCAGCATTCGTATCCATGCTGAGGAGAGATTTGATAACTCCGTAAGCTGACTTGTCCTGCTCTTTTAACTCCAAACGGAGAGCTCTGCTATTGTCCTCTCGATCAACCATTGATTGGAGCTGCTTTAGCTGCTTCATTTCTTTTTTAGATAAACGGCGTTCTCCAAACATGATATAGAGCAGTGGCCCAAACACTGGCACAAAGGCTACTAACAGCCATGTTACCTTACTTTCAGGATTCATAGACCGATTGACAATCGATACAATGGTCGCTATACTCACTAAAATGACTAGGATAACCCAGACAATTGGAGCCATTTGCCCTAGATAGAGAAATAAACCAAAGACGATAAACAACTCTGCCAACATGATGGTAATACTAAAACCATATTTGGACATGAGTAGCTGCATTTTTCTAGCTGTCATACATCCCCTTCCTTTTCTAACATTCTCCTTAACTGCTTGATAAACTA
>CAUSWL010000053.1:0-8805 GCA_963535345.1 uncultured Streptococcus sp. | reverse complement strand
TGATTATGACCTCGGCTCTGGATACGCGTGACGGTGTTGGCTATGTGTCGAGTCGGATTGGTATGAAACGCTCTGCCATTGCGATTGAGGAAACGACGGATATCTTCGGCTATATCCGAGACCTACCAGAAAAACCTTACTGTGTGTTGGTTGATGAAGCCCAGTTTCTCAAACGTCATCATGTTTATGACCTAGCTCGTGTTGTCGATGAGTTAGACATACCTGTCATGGCTTTTGGCTTGAAGAATGACTTTCGCAATGAGTTGTTCGAAGGTTCAAAATACCTCTTGCTCTTAGCAGACAAGATTGAAGAAATCAAGACCATCTGTCAGTACTGTAAGAAAAAGGCGACTATGGTGTTGCGAACTCAAGATGGTGTGCCAGTCTATGATGGCGAACAAATTCAGATCGGTGGAAATGAAACCTATATCTCAGTTTGCCGTAAACATTATTTTGCCCCTGAAATCAATAAGGAGAATGAAGAAAAATGAACATCTATGATCAACTACAAGCTGTAGAAGACCGTTATGAAGAATTAGGAGAGTTGCTCAGTGACCCAGATGTGGTTTCGGACACCAAGCGTTTCATGGAGCTCTCAAAAGAAGAGGCTTCAAGCCGTGATACAGTGACAGCCTACCGTGAGTACAAACAAGTCCTTCAAAATATCGTCGATGCTGAAGAGATGATTAAGGAATCAGGCGGAGATGCGGACTTGGAAGAAATGGCCAAGCAAGAGCTCAAAGATGCCAAGGCTGAAAAAGAAGAATACGAAGAAAAACTGAAAATCTTGCTCCTTCCTAAAGATCCAAACGATGACAAGAATATCATCCTTGAAATCCGTGGCGCCGCTGGTGGAGACGAAGCAGCACTTTTCGCTGGAGATTTGCTAACCATGTACCAAAAGTATGCTGAAGCTCAAGGCTGGCGCTTTGAAGTCATGGAGGCTTCTATGAATGGTGTCGGTGGTTTCAAAGAAGTGGTTGCCATGGTTTCGGGGCAATCTGTTTACTCTAAACTCAAGTACGAATCTGGTGCTCATCGTGTGCAACGTGTTCCTGTGACAGAAAGCCAAGGCCGTGTTCATACTTCGACAGCAACAGTTCTTGTCATGCCTGAAGTCGAAGAAGTAGAATACGATATTGATCCAAAAGACCTTCGTGTTGATATCTACCACGCATCTGGTGCTGGTGGACAGAACGTCAATAAGGTTGCGACTGCCGTTCGTATCGTTCACTTGCCAACCAATATCAAGGTTGAGATGCAGGAAGAACGTACCCAGCAGAAGAACCGTGAGAAGGCCATGAAAATCATCCGTGCGCGTGTTGCTGACCACTTTGCACAAATTGCTCAGGATGAACAAGACGCTGAGCGTAAGTCTACTATCGGTACTGGTGACCGTTCAGAACGGATTCGTACTTACAATTTCCCACAAAATCGTGTCACAGATCACCGTATCGGCTTGACCCTCCAAAAACTAGATACCATTTTGTCTGGTAAATTGGATGAAGTTGTGGATGCCTTGGTTCTTTATGACCAAACGCAAAAATTAGAAGAATTAAACAAATAATGAAATTAGCTCAATTATTTTCAGATTTTGAAGAAGAGTTGATAAGACAAGGAGAGGAAGCTGAAAGCCTCTCTTTTGTCTATAGTAGCCTGAAAAATCTATCTTTTACGGACTTTGTTTTTGCCCTCCAGCAGGAAGTGACGGAAGAGGAAGAAGTATTTGTAAAAGGAATTTTCCAACAGTTAGCAGCTCATAAACCGGCACAATACATCATTGGACAGGCAGATTTTTATGGAATGCAGTTAAAAGTTGATGAGCGAGTATTGATCCCTCGTCCAGAAACAGAGGAGTTGGTGGAGCTTATCCTAGCTGAAAATCCTGAGACGAATCTATCAGTTCTAGATATCGGAACAGGTAGTGGAGCCATTGCCCTTGCATTAGCAAAAAACAGACCAGCTTGGTCGGTGACGGCAGCAGATATTTCCCAAGAGGCTCTTAACCTTGCGTCCGAGAATGCTAAAAATCAAAAACTTAATATATTTTTCAAAAAATCTGATTGTTTTGCAGAAATTTCTGAAAAATATGATATAATTGTATCCAATCCACCCTATATCTCTCGCGAAGATGAGTCAGAGGTTGGCTTGAATGTTTTGCATTCGGAGCCTCATCTAGCTCTCTTTGCAGACGAGGATGGCCTAGCTATTTACCGTAGAATTGCGGAAGATGCAAAAGACTATCTCAAAGATGGTGGTAAGATTTACCTTGAAATTGGATACAAGCAAGGTCAAAGTGTTCCTGCGCTTTTTAGGAAGCATCTTCCTGAAAAACGAGTACGAACACTCAAGGACCAATTTGGTCAAGATAGGATGGTTGTAGTTGATGATGGACAGGATTAGACAAGAGTTGGAAAATGGTGGAGCGGTCGTTCTGCCTACTGAGACAGTTTACGGTCTCTTTGCCAAGGCTCTAGACGAAAAAGCAGTTGATCATGTATACCAGCTCAAACGTCGTCCTATAGATAAGGCACTCAATCTCAATATCGCCTCTCTAGAGGACATCTTGAACTTTTCAAAGAATCAGCCAACTTATCTACAAAAACTTGTAGAGACCTTTTTACCAGGTCCCTTGACCATTATTCTTGAAGCAAATGACAGAGTTCCCTATTGGGTCAATTCTGGTCTTGCAACTGTTGGATTTCGGATGCCTAGTCATCCCATTACCCTTGATTTGATTCGAGAGACAGGACCTCTGATTGGACCGTCAGCTAATATCTCAGGTCAGGCAAGTGGAGTGACTTTTAATCAAATTCTAGAGGATTTTGACCAAGAGGTTTTGGGTTTGGAAGACGATCCTTTTCTAACTGGACAGGATTCAACTATTTTGGACTTGTCTGGAGACAAGGTGAAAATCTTACGCCAAGGGGCGATTAAGCGAGAAGATATTCTTGCTCAGTTGCCAGAGATTTCTTTTGAGGAGGAATGAGATGCTAAGAGATTTAAGAGAAACTGATGTGAAAGCTATATGTGAGATCAACCAAGATGCTTTGGGCTATTCTTTTAGTCTAGAGGAAACGGATAGTCAATTAGCTAGACTATCTCAGGATTCCCATCATTTCCTTCTTGGCTATGAGGATGCAGCTAGTCATGCCTTGCTTGGATATGTCCACGCTGAGGTCTATGAATCACTTTATTCTAAAGCAGGATTTAATATTTTAGCCTTAGCAGTTTCACCTCAAGCGCAAGGTCAAGGTATTGGTAAAAGTTTACTGCAAGGGTTGGAGCAAGAAGCAAAAAGACGCGACTATGGGTTTATCCGCTTAAACTCTGCCGATCATCGTCTGGGTGCTCATGCATTTTATGAAAAAGTTGGTTATACTTGTGATAAAGTGCAGAAACGGTTTATTCGCATCTTTTAGTTTATTTTCTTACACTAAAGGACCAGTTACACTATAAAGGAGAAGACCTATGATTTTTGACAAAGATGATTTTAAAGCATACGATGCTGATCTCTGGAATGCTATTGCCAAAGAAGAAGAACGCCAACAAAACAACATTGAGTTGATTGCTTCGGAAAACGTAGTTTCCAAGGCTGTTATGGCAGCTCAAGGGTCTATCTTGACGAATAAATACGCCGAAGGCTACCCAGGACGCCGTTATTATGGTGGAACAGATGTGGTAGACGTGGTAGAATCTCTAGCTATTGAACGCGCAAAAGAAATTTTCGGTGCAAAATTTGCCAATGTCCAACCACACTCAGGAAGTCAAGCCAACTGTGCGGCATACATGGCCTTGATTGAGCCTGGCGATACGGTTATGGGAATGGATTTGGCTGCAGGTGGTCACTTGACTCATGGGGCTCCTGTTAGCTTCTCAGGTCAAACCTACAACTTTGTTTCTTATAGTGTGGATCCTGAAACGGAACTCTTAGACTTTGATGCTATCTTGAAACAAGCTCAAGAAGTCAAACCAAAACTGATTGTAGCAGGTGCTTCAGCCTATTCTCAAATTATCGACTTCTCAAAATTCCGTGAAATTGCAGATGCTGTTGGGGCTAAGCTTATGGTTGATATGGCCCATATCGCTGGTTTGGTTGCAGCTGGTCTTCACCCGAGCCCAGTTCCATACGCTCATATCACCACAACAACAACCCACAAAACCCTTCGTGGACCTCGTGGTGGTTTGATTTTGACTAATGACGAAGAACTTGCCAAGAAAATCAATTCAGCTATTTTCCCAGGTATTCAGGGTGGTCCTTTGGAGCATGTTGTTGCTGCTAAGGCAGTTTCCTTCAAAGAAGTTTTGGATCCAGCCTTCAAGGAATATGCTGCCAATGTTATCAAGAACAGCAAGACTATGGCAGATGTCTTCTTGCAAGCCCCTGATTTTCGTATCATTTCTGGAGGAACTGAAAACCACCTCTTCCTAGTGGATGTGACTAAGGTTGTAGAAAACGGAAAAGTTGCTCAAAACTTGCTGGATGAAGTCAATATTACCCTAAATAAAAACTCAATTCCATACGAAACCTTGTCACCATTCAAGACAAGTGGAATTCGTATCGGAGCAGCAGCCATTACTGCACGTGGATTTGGTGAAGAAGAAAGTCGCAAAGTGGCTGAGCTCATCATTAAAACCCTTAAGAATGCAGAAAATGAAGCTGTCTTAGAAGAAGTGAGAAGTTCAGTTAAAGAATTAACAGATGCTTTCCCATTATACGAGGACTAAAACTTTTATGGACATTTATATTAAGAAAGCTATTATTCATCAGTTCAGTCCGGATGATACCGAGCTGTTCCTAGCGGATAAGTTTCTCAATATCACTCTAAAAATCGAAGAATACTTGCGTAAAAAAATTGAACGTGTGTATTCAGATGAAGCCAAGACTGGGATTTTCGAAGAAGAAAATCCCTTCTTCAATCACATCACAGACGATTTGTTGGAGACATCAGTAACACTGGCTAATCTCTGGAAAGAGGAGTTCAGCATTTCAGAAAATCTCAAGACCAATGACTTGATTTTTGTGCAATTTTCTAAAGAAGATGTAGAACATTTCGCTTTCTTGAGAATTGCCCTGAGGGAGACCTTGACCCACCTTGGTGGAGAAGTTGATAATCCAATCAAGCTAACTCAGAATAACTTGCCTGGATTTGGAACGGGTGCCGACGAGGCCTTGGTGGTCAATCTTCAGAGTCGCAAGTACCATCTGATTGAAAAACGAATCAAGTACAACGGGACTTTTTTGAACTATTTTTCAGATAATCTTCTTGCTGTCGCTCCTAAGATTTCACCCAAGAAATCCATCAAGGAGCTGGAAAAAACGGCCCAGAGAATTGCTGAAACTTTTAACACAGATGATTTTCAATTTCAATCCAAGATCAAATCAGCCATTTTCAACAACCTAGAAGAAAGCAATGAATTGTCACCAGAGAAATTGGCTAACGACCTTTTTGATAACAACCTGACGGCTCGTTTGAGCTTTATTGACCAAGTCAAGGAAGCTGTACCAGAGCCTGTTCAATTTGATGAAATTGATGCCAGTCGTCAGCTTAAAAAATTTGAAAACCAAAAACTTTCCTTGTCAAATGGAATTGAGCTCATCGTTCCCAATAACGTCTATCAAGACGCCGAGTCTGTTGAGTTTATCCAAAATGATAATGGAACCTACTCTATCTTAATCAAAAATATCGAGGATATCCAAAGTAAATAATGTTTAAACGAATTCGAAGAGTGCTTGTACTAGCAGTCTTCCTTTTTGCTGGATATAAAGCTTACCGCGTTCACCAAGATGTCAAGCAAGTCATGACCTATCAACCCATGGTGCGAGAAATCTTGAGTGAAAAAGACACCCCAGCAAACGAAGAGCTTGTGCTCGCTATGATTTATACCGAAACAAAAGGAAAAGAAGGCGATGTTATGCAGTCTAGTGAGTCTGCAAGTGGTTCAACCAATACCATCAATGATAATGCCTCTAGCATTCGGCAAGGCGTTCAAACTCTGACAGACAATCTCTATCTGGCCCAGAAGAAGGGGGTAGATGTCTGGACGGCTGTTCAATCCTACAATTTTGGACCTGCCTATATCGATTTTATCGCCCAAAATGGTAAGGGAAACACCCTAGCACTGGCCAAACAGTACTCTCGTGATACTGTTGCTCCCTTGCTTGGTAATACGACTGGAAAGACTTATAGTTATATTCACCCCATTTCCATTTTTCATGGAGCCGAACTCTATGTAAATGGAGGAAACTATTACTATTCTAGACAGGTGCAACTCAACCTTTACATCATCAAATGTTTCACTCTCTTTTCGACATCTGGCTAGCCCAGGTGTTTTTGTTATAAGTTTTCTTTAAGATAGATATATTACTCTAGAAAGGTAAAGGAGGGAATTCCCTATGAGAAAGAAACTCTTTCTGACTAGTGCTGCGGTCTTGTGGGCAGTAACAGCTATGAATAGCGTCCATGCAGCAACAGATGTTCAAAAAGTCATTGACGAAACCTATGTTCAACCTGAATATGTCCTAGGTTCATCCCTATCTGAAGACCAAAAAAATCAAACCCTAAAGAAACTTGGCTACAATGCCTCAACAGATACCAAAGAACTCAAAACCATGACACCTGATGTCTATTCTAAAATCATGAATGTGGCCAATGACTCTAGTTTACAATTGTATTCATCAGCCAAGATTCAAAAACTAGGTGACAAGTCGCCACTTGAGGTCAAGATTGAAACACCAGAAAACATCACTAAGGTAACTCAGGATATGTACCGAAATGCAGCCGTAACTTTAGGTGTGGAACACGCCAAAATCACTGTAGCAGCTCCTATTCCAGTTACAGGTGAGAGTGCTTTAGCAGGGATCTATTATTCGCTAGAAGCTAATGGAGCCAAGGTGCCGCAAGACAATAAAGACTTGGCTCAAGAAGAGCTGAAGGCTTTGTCAGATATCAATGCTGAAAACAAGGACAAGTCAGGCTATGATGCTAATAAATTAAACGTTGCCCTAGCCGATATCAAGTCAGGACTCGCCAAAGCTAAAGAAAGTAAGGGAAATCTGACAGAAGAAGATGTCCGCAAAATCGTTGAAGATACCTTAAAAAATTACAAACTTGATCAGGTTATAACAGGAAACCAGATCAATATCATCATCAATTTTGCTTTGAATCTCTCAAAGAGTGATATCCTCAGCAATACAGACTTCACTAAAACCTTGAATGACCTTAAACAAAGCATCGTATCACAAGCTGGCGACAGTTTTAAAAATATTAACCTTAACTTTGATGCTGATAAGGCGCTAGAGGACGGCGGTAATTTCCTAAGCTCCCTCTGGCAAGCCATTGTCAACTTCTTCAAGAGTTTTGGTTCTTAAGAAATTTCATGGTATAATAGATGGTAACCGTAACGTTGCCGTCTTTTTTGTCGGCCAATAGAAAGAGAAAAGAATGTTAAAGAAAAATGATATTGTAGAAGTTGAAATTGTTGACTTGACCCATGAAGGAGCAGGAGTTGCCAAGGTGGATGGTTTGGTATTTTTTGTTGAGAATGCTTTACCAAGCGAAAAAATTCTTATGCGTGTCCTCAAGATCAATAAAAAGATTGGCTTTGGGAAGATTGAAGAATACCTTGTCCAATCACTACACCGTAATCAAGATTTAGATTTGGCTTACCTGCGTTCAGGAATCGCGGATTTGGGTCATCTTGCCTATCCAGAACAGCTCAAGTTTAAAACCAAGCAAGTCAAGGATAGTCTATACAAGATTGCTGGAATTGCAGATGTAGAGGTTGCTGAAACTTTAGGTATGGAAAATCCAGTCAAGTACCGTAACAAGGCACAGGTCCCTGTTCGTAGAGTGAATGGTGTTTTGGAAACAGGATTTTTCCGTAAGAATTCCCACGATCTCATGCCTTTAGAAGATTTCTTTATACAAGATCCTGTGATTGATGAGGTAGTAGTAGCCCTACGCGACTTGCTCCGTCGTTATGATTTGAAACCTTATGATGAAAAGGAACAATCTGGCTTGATTCGGAATCTTGTGGTGCGTCGTGGCCACTATTCAAGGCAAATCATGGTTATTTTGGTAACAACTCGTCCCAAAGTTTTTCGTGTGGAGCAATTGATTGAACAAATCATCAAGCAGTTCCCAGAGATTGTGTCTGTTATGCAAAATATCAATGACCAGAACACTAATGCTATTTTTGGTAAGGAGTGGCGTACGCTTTATGGACAAGACTTTATCACTGACCAGATGTTGGGAAATGACTACCAAATCGCTGGTCCAGCCTTTTACCAAGTAAATACTGAAATGGCTGAAAAACTTTATCAAACAGCCATTGACTTTGCTGGATTAAAAGAAGATGACGTGGTTATCGATGCTTACTCAGGAATTGGAACGATTGGCCTCTCTGTAGCTAAGCACGTTAAGGAAGTCTATGGTGTTGAAGTCATTCCAGAAGCAGTAGAGAATAGCAAGAAGAATGCCCAACTGAACAATATTTCAAACGCCCACTATGTCTGTGATACAGCTGAAAATGCTATGAAGAATTGGCTCAAAGATGGAATTCAACCAAGCCTTATCCTAGTGGATCCACCAAGAAAAGGACTCACAGAAAGCTTTATCAATGCAAGTAGCCAAACAGGAGCTGATCGCATCGCCTATATTTCCTGTAATGTTGCGACCATGGCGCGTGATATCAAACTCTACCAAGAATTGGGATATGAGTTGAAGAAAGTCCAGCCGGTTGACTTATTTCCGCAAACGCATCATGTTGAGGCGGTAAGTTTGCTAGTCAAGGAGTAAAACG
>CAUSWL010000052.1:0-8981 GCA_963535345.1 uncultured Streptococcus sp. | reverse complement strand
ATTCTGTAGCTTCTGCTACTTTAGCGATCAAATCTTGTTTGTTTGCCATGTTAATGAATCCTCCAAAATTATTTCTAATTAACACTTATAATCATAACCTAAAATTCCTTTTAGGTCAAGTCAAAAACACCTTTTCTTTAATTTTTCTCAATTTTTTTAGGAATTATAATGAATTAAGATAGCCCAGGCGTTTTCTCCGGTATGAGTTTGGATAATAGAACCAGTTTCTAGGACTGAAATTGGCTTTTCAACGTATGGTTGAAGCACTGCTTTCATCTCATTTGCCCATTCGTTAGTACCAGCATATGAAATTCCAATCTCGGCAACTGAACGATGTGACAAAGTCTCTACAAGTTCATCCAACCATTTTTTAAAAGTTTTTGCACCACGTCCCTTCACAATAGGTTGAAGTTCATTATCTTTCATTTGCATCACTACACGAATATTAAGCAGTGAGCTCAACAAACCTGTTACACGACCAATACGTCCACCTTTAACAAGGTTTTCTAAAGTAGATACACCGATATAAAGTTCTGTGTGATTTTTAACGTCTTCTACATGTGCTAGGATAGTTTCTAGGTCTTTTCCTTCTTTAGCTAATCTAGCAGCTTCTACAACTTGAAACTTCAATGCCTGGTCTGTAAAAGAGCTATCTAGAACAGTGACATCAGCCGTTGAAAGACTTGCTCCTTGACGAGCTGCTTCTACCGTACCTGATAGAGCATAAGACATGTGAATCGCAAGAACCTGACTACCATCTTTGCCTAAGTCATCAAATATTCCTGCAAAGAGTCCCACAGGAGGTTGACTAGTCTTAGGAAGATTTTTACTTGCTTGCATCAAGCGAAGGAATTCACCTTCTTTAAGATCTGCATCTGAATAGAGGACACTATCAATCATTACAGATAAAGGAACAATCGTAATATCTAATTCTTTGACCACTTCTGGTTCAATGGTAACAGACGAATCCGTTACAATTTTTACTTTTGTCATAATTCAAATCTTTCTATTTTTACTTATTGTGATTATTCAATTTAACTATAACAATTATATCAAAAAAAACTAAAAATTCATACTGTATCTATCTATTTTAGTGCGATTCTTGATTTATTTTTTTGATGTGTATATAAAAAAATAACCGCCTATTTAAAGGCGATTATTTCTAACATTTTAAATGAGATGATTATACAATTCTTGCATCTGAATATCATCTGGAACTAGATCAAGATAAGCCTGAATGTATTCTGTTGCTTCTTCTAACTTCCCTAGTTCTCTTAATAAAAAAATGTATTGTTCCAAGAACTCCGGATTATCCTTCAGTTCTGTAGCAAGCTCCTTATAGAGTTCATAGGCTGCATCCAACTCCTCAGTTTCCTGGTAGCTTCGAGCAATCATCCATTTTGTTAAGAGATTTTCAGGTTCATGCGCCTCTAAGGCTAAAATATCTTCATATCGCTCTTGTTCTTGGTAGATGGTCGCTAAGCGCAATAAAATCTCTTCTTGATCTTCAGCATTCTCTTGTGCTTGCAAAAGATAAGCTTCGGCTTGTTCTGGTTGATGTAATTCATAAGATAACTGAGAAGCAAGGAGCAATAAACGTGTTTCAAAAGGATTTTTTGACAATCCCTGCTGGGCAATCTGTAAGGCTTGTTCCGTTTGATGTTCCTTATGGAGTGCCTGGCTATAGCCATACTCATATCCTTCGAAATCTGGAGAAATCGTATCTAATTGTTTAAAGTATAAGGCTGCTTTTTGGTAGTCCTCTTGGTCAAAATAGAGACTTGCCAGTTCATTGGCCGTTTGGTCGTCATATTCTAGTTCCAAAGCTTTTTCAAGAAACTCAATAGCAGATTCGAATTTTCCAAGTCGTGCATATGCAAGGCCAATTCTCTGATAGGTTGAAATTCCAGTTTGGTCATAGATAGCACGATTATCTAATTGAGCATAGCCCTTAATAGCCTCTAAATCGTTTCCTAGTTCGCTATCTAGCTCTGCTAGTCCAAATATCAAGAGAGGATCATCGGAGTAGTTACGAGCTTCTAAAAGCTTCTCACGCGCAACATCTGTCAATCCTTCCATCTGATATAAATCAGCCTTTAAGGCAAGAGCTGATACATACCATTCGCTCTCCGGACCAATATTCTCTAGATAGTCAAAAGCTTCTTCAATCAGTCCATCTTCGCCAGAGATTGCAGCTAGATTGATGTAGACTTCTGGGAATTTCGGTGCTAATTTCTCATAAATTTGACCTGCTTGCGGGTAGAAACCTATTCCTTCGAGATATGCAGCAAGTTCAAGAAGCACTTCATCTGAGTCTTCTTCTAAAGCTTTTTGAAAGAAAGAATCTGCGCTTGTTAAATCCTGTTGTTCTAAGGCTTCAAGCATTTGTTGACTATTGTTCACAATCAGTCTCCTCTACCGGTTCATAAAGTCCACTAACTTCTTTGTACCAATCAAAAACCGCTGAGATGACTACTTTAGCAGAAGCATAGATTGGAATTCCTAGCAATACTCCCCAGATACCAAACATAGAACCCGAAGTCAAAAGGACAAAAAGAATGGTAATTGGGTGAATATTCAATTGGCTTCCTAAAATCAGTGGTGAAACGAAACGACCTTCAATGGTTTGCTCAACAATAAAGACGATAATAACCTTTAGGAGCATGACTGGACCTGCAATGAGACCCAACACAAGGGCTGGAAGCATAGCAAGGAAGCTTCCAAGATAGGGCACAAGGTTCAATACACCTGCTGTAACACCTAGTGCTACTGCATAACGAAGGCCAATAATCTTGAAGAAGATAATAAACATGATAGCTACAATAACAGCGACAGTAATTTGTCCTCTTACATAGTTTGCAAGTTGTTGGTTCACATCTGATAGAACCTTACCTACTGGTTCTCTCAATTTATTTGGTAAAAATTGAGTGATATAATCTCTCAACCCTTTTCCATCTCTAAGGAGATAAAAGAGCATAAATGGCATGATAATCAAAGCAACGATCACTTGAGAAGTTCCACTAATAATTGCACTCACCCAGTTCACAGCTTTTGACGAAATATTACTTGCCCATGCAGTTGCCTGAGTTGAAAATTGCGCTAAAACCTGTTCCAGTTGAGGTCTAAAGTCATCTGGCAAACGCTTGGTTACAAGATCATCAATCACTCTGTCAGCATCTTCTATATAACTTGGTACATTTTGCGCAAAAATGACTACTTGACGTTGAAGATTTGGAATCGCAACAGCAAGGCCTATAATCAAAAGAAAGGCGATTATCACAAAGATAATACTAATGGCTAAGACACGGTTTATCTTATACTTCTCCATCAAATCTACCAGTGGATTCAATAGATAAAATAGTAGCCCTGATAAGATAACAGGCAACATAACTACAGATAAAAAGTCAATGACTGGTATAAATAAAAAGCTGATTTTACTGAGAATAAAAATATTAAGACCTAACAGTAAAGTCACCAAAAAGACCGTGACGGCCTTATTATCTAAAAACCATTTAAAAAACCAAGATAAGTTAAAGTGTTTCTCTTTTTGTTCCATGTTTTCTTCCTTTCCTATGTCCTAACATTATACCATTTTTTAGAAAAATAAGGGGTTTTTATAGGGTTTTCATTAGAGAGAAATAAGTTCTTTCTATGTTGAATTAGCTTACTATTTCTTCTCTAGAATTTTCATGTAGTAAATCTTTTATGTTATAATGGAAGTATATTTTCTAAGAGGTATGAATATGAAAGAAACAGTATATTTTGGAACTTATACTCGTCGTATATCCCAAGGGATTTACAAGGCTGACTTTGATACCGAGACAGGTGAACTAGCAAATTTAGAACTCTTTGCAGCAGAACCAAGTCCAACCTATTTAGCATTTGACCAAGACCAGCATGTATATACCGTTGGAAGCCATGATGGCAAAGGGGGTATTGCAGCATACAAGATAGATGGTAGTCTCCTTAATCATGTCGTTGAAGAAGGTGCTCCTCACTGTTACGTTGCAGTTGATGAGAAACGTAGTCTAGTCTATGGCGCAAACTACCATAAAGGACAAGTGCTAGTCTATAAACGAAAAGAAGATGGTAGTCTTGAATTAGCTGATATTGCTCAACATACCGGCCATGGTCCACATGAAAACCAAGCCTCTTCACACGTCCATTATATCAATTTAACGCCAGACCAATATTTAGTAACTTGTGACTTAGGTACTGATGAAGTTATCACTTATGATGTCGATGCAGAAGGAAAATTAAGTCCATTAGCTACCTACAACTGTACTCCTGGTGCAGGTGCGCGTCACCTGGTTTTCCACCACCACTACAAGATTGCTTATCTTATCTGCGAACTGAACAGTACAATTGAAGTATTGATTTACGATGGAGTCGGAGCATTTGAAAAAATGCAAGTTATTTCAACATTACCAGATGACTACAAAGGTTTTAACGGCACTGCTGCTATTCGTCTCTCAAAAGATGGTAAATACCTCTATGCTTCGAACCGCGGACATGATTCTATCGCAGTATATAGTATTTTAGCGGATGGAAGTTTAGAGTTATTAGAGATTGTTCCAACTCATGGACAAAACCCACGTGATTTTGATTTGTCGCCAGACCAAGAATTCCTCATCGCAGTTCACCAAGATTCAGATAATGCGACTGTCTTTAAACGAAATCCTGAAACTGGTAGACTTGCAGAACTTTCGAATGACTTTCATGTACCTGAAGCGGTCTGCATTAATTTTCATAACTAACAAAAAAAGAACTTGAATAAAGATCAAGTTCTTTTTTATTTTATAATTTATTTCCGACATTGATACGGTTAATGGCACGTTGCAATGCAATCTTAGCACGACGTTCTTGGTCAATCAAATGCTTATCTTGTGCTTCTTCGATTTCACGTTCTGCACGAAGTTTCGCACGTTCTGCACGGCTAACATCGATATCACGAGCGCGTTCAGCTGAGTCAGCAATGATAGTTATGACATCATTAGCAATCTCAATGATTCCTCCGTTTACTGCTATCCAGTTTACATGAGAATCATCATCAACACGTTTGACTTTAACTTCATCAACTGCTAATACCGCAATCATATTTTGATGTCGTGGCAAGATCCCCATCTCACCATCCAGAGTTCGAACCGATACAAAGCTGGCATGGTGATCATAGACGAGGCCATCTGGTGTCACGATCTGGACAGTTAAATGAGCCATAGATCACCTCTTAAAATCCCATTTTTTCTGCCTTAGCAATGACGTCTTCGATTGAACCGACACCACGGAAGGCATCTTCTGGTAACTGGTCATGTTTTCCTTCAAGGATTTCCTTAAAGCCACGAACTGTTTCCCCTACTGGCACATAAGAACCAGGTTGACCAGTAAATTGTTCGGCAACGTTAAAGTTTTGAGACAAGAAGAACTGGATACGTCGGGCACGTGCAACCAAAGTCTTTTCTTCATCAGAAAGTTCATCCATACCAAGGATAGCAATGATATCTTGCAATTCATGGTAACGTTGAAGGACACGTTTGACTTCCGCAGCAACTGCATAGTGCTCCTCACCAACAATCTCAGGTGCCAAGGCACGAGAGCTTGAAGCCAACGGATCAACGGCTGGGTAGATACCCAACTGTACCAACTTACGTTCCAAGTTTGTAGTTGAATCCAAGTGAGCAAAGGCTGTTGCTGGCGCCGGGTCAGTATAGTCATCGGCTGGCACATAGATAGCCTGGATAGAGGTTACAGAGCCCTTCTTGGTTGATGTGATACGCTCTTGCAATTGACCCATTTCAGTAGCAAGTGTTGGTTGGTAACCAACGGCTGAAGGCATACGACCCAAAAGGGCAGATACTTCTGAACCAGCTTGAGTGAAACGGAAGATATTATCGATAAAGAGAAGCACGTCTTGGCCTTCTACATCACGGAAGTATTCAGCAATTGTCAAACCAGTAAGGGCAACACGCATACGTGCTCCTGGTGGCTCATTCATCTGACCAAATACCATGGCTGTTTTCTCGATAACGCCTGATTCTTTCATTTCCCAGTAAAGGTCATTCCCCTCACGAGTACGTTCCCCAACACCGGTAAATACTGAAATACCACCGTGTTCTTGGGCAATGTTGTGAATCAATTCTTGGATTAAGACGGTTTTACCAACTCCGGCACCACCGAAAAGTCCAACCTTACCACCTTTAAGGTAAGGGGCAAGAAGGTCGATAACCTTAATCCCTGTTTCAAGGATTTCAGAAGAGGTAGACAATTCATCAAAAGTTGGAGCTTTTTTATGAATTGGCTGACGCTCTGCATCTTCTGTAAAAGGAGCTTCCAAGTCAATGGTATCTCCCAAAACATTGAAGACACGTCCCAAAGTTTCTTTACCTACTGGTACAGAGATTGGACGACCTGTGTCCAATACTTCCATTCCACGAGTCAAACCATCTGTTGATTCCATGGCGATAGTACGGACCATACCATCTCCCAACTCCAAGGCTACTTCAAGGACGATTTTTGTTTTTCTTTCGTCATTTTTGTAGACGACAAGTGCATTGTTAATCTCAGGAAGTTTTTCCCCTGCTGCAAACAAGACGTCTACAACGGGACCGATAACCTGAGCAATTTTACCTGAACTCATCTCCTTCTCCTATTCTATATAAGATACTGTCGGTTCCTAGTATTGCTAGGTCCTAAGTTCATTCATTTTAGCAGGATGGCTTTATTCTAAAGCGCTAGCTCCTGCCACGATTTCTGTGATTTCTTGTGTAATCGCCGCCTGTCTGGCACGGTTATACTGAATGGTCAAATCATTAATCACTTTTTTAGCATTATCAGTCGCTGTTTGCATGGCTGTCATCCCTGCAGCATTTTCAGCTGTCTTGGCATCAATAATAGCACCATAAATCATACTTTCAGCAAATTGTGGTAGTAATTGATCCAAGATTTCTTCACGACTTGTTTCAAGATCAAAGGTCAAGCTATAGTTCTCATCTGCTTCATTTGGGTCCAAGTCCACAATTGGAAGCATCTGTTCTACACGCATTTGACTTGTCAGTGTATTAACGTGGTGGTTGTAACAAACATAGAGCTCATCAAAAAGTTCGTTTTGATACATTTCAATCGTTTTTGTAATAATCTTACGAACTTCATCAAAGCTTGGTTGGCTTGCAAGTCCACGCAATTCATAGATTGGTTGAATACCGCGTGATTTGAAGAAATCGGCTCCCATACCACCGATACAGATAACTTCAAAATCATCACCTGACGGATGGTATTCTTGCTGAAGTTCCATGACTGCTTTTAAGATTGAAGAATTATATCCTCCAACAAGTCCACGGTCAGATGTAATGACGATATAACCTGTTTTTTTGACAGGGCGACTGATCAACATAGGGTTCGTTGATCCGCCTGCGCCATCTCCGTGGAGGATATCTGTAACTAGTTTACGCACTTTTTGTGCATACACTTGGAAGTTACGAGCCGCTTCTTCAGAACGACCTAACTTAGCTGCAGAAACCATCTGCATAGCGTTAGTAATTTGACTAGTATTTTTAGTTGAGGCGATTTTTGTTTTAATATCATTTAGAGATACTGCCATCTGACACCTCTATTCTTATTGGAAGCTTGATTGATTGAGAAACTCAGTAATCGCAGCATCCAAGACTGCTTCATCTGGCAAGTCTTTTGTTTCACGAATGGTTTCCAAAATCTCAGGATGTTGAGCATCAAAGAACATATGGAACTCTTCTTCGAAACGAACGATATCGTCTACAGGAATTGTATCCAAGAAACCATGGGTCAAAGCATAGAGAATAGTAACTTGTTTCTCAACAGGTAATGGTTTGTGAACGGGCTGTTTCAATACTTCTACAGTACGACGACCACGGTTCAATTTAGCCTGAGTAGCTGCATCCAAGTCAGAACCAAATTTAGTGAAGGCTTCTAACTCACGGTATGAAGCAAGGTCGATACGAAGAGTACCAGCAACCTTCTTCATGGCCTTAATCTGTGCAGAACCACCAACACGAGATACGGAAGAACCCGCATCAATAGCTGGACGGATACCTGCATTAAAGAGACTATCACTTAGGAAGATTTGTCCATCCGTAATAGAGATTACGTTTGTAGCGATATAGGCTGAGATATCTCCGGCTTGTGTCTCGATAAATGGAAGGGCTGTGATAGATCCTCCACCCAATTCATCCGAAACTTTAGCTGAACGTTCAAGTAGACGGCTATGAAGGTAGAATACATCCCCTGGGAATGCTTCACGACCAGGCGGACGACGGAGCAAGAGAGAAAGTTCACGATAAGCTACCGCTTGTTTAGATAAGTCATCATAAACAATCAATACGTGCTTACCTTGGTACATAAATTCTTCCGCCATAGCAACCCCTGCATAAGGTGCGAGGAAAAGCAATGGTGAAGGTTGTGAAGCTGACGCTGTCACGACGATTGTATAATCCAAGGCTCCGTACTGACGAAGTGTTTCTACTTGTGTACGAACTGTTGATTCTTTTTGACCAATCGCTACATAGATACAAATCATATCTTGACCTTTTTGGTTCAAGATCGCATCGATAGCGATGGTTGTTTTCCCTGTTTGACGGTCACCGATAATCAACTCACGCTGACCACGACCGATTGGAACAAGGGCATCAATAGCTTTCAAACCAGTTTGCAATGGTTCTGATACTGATTTACGTTGCATAACCCCAGGAGCTGGCGCTTCAACTGGACGAGTTTTGTTTGTGTCGATTGGACCAAGTCCATCTACTGGACGACCAAGTGGATCCACGACACGTCCAATCAAGCTATCACCAACTGGAACTTCCATGATTTTTCCTGTACGACGAATAGTGTCGCCTTCGCGAATATCTGTAAAGTCTCCAAGGATGATAATACCAACATCTGTTGATTCTAAGTTTTGCGCCATACCATAAGAGCCGTTTTCAAAAATCAACAACTCTCCACTCATGGCATTT
>CAUSWL010000051.1:0-9012 GCA_963535345.1 uncultured Streptococcus sp. | reverse complement strand
CTTTTTCGTTTGATTCTTTTTTCTCTTTGAGCCATTTCTCACGAGCTTGTTCATAGTCAGCTTTGGTTACAACCTTGTCTTGCAACTGAATATATTTGAAGTATACATCTGAACCCTTATCTCCAGATTGGCTGTATGATGCAGAGAATGGTACAACACGAGAAATGATTGGTGCAGCACCACTTGATGCCATAGCTGGCAAGAAGAGTGAGCTGTCTGTCAACCAAGCTTGGGCAGCTGCGTATTTTTCATAACGAACATTCAAGTCACTTGTTTCTTTTCCTGCTTCATCAACTAACTTATCGTATTCTTTCAAACCAACTTGAGCCGCTGCAGCATTATCTGCACCTTCGTAACCCATATAGGTTTTTGTTTGTTCAGCATTCGTTGTTTTCAAGATATCAAGGTAAGTTGATGGATCTTCATAGTCAGGGTTCCATCCAACAGCACCTGAGAGATCCCAATCTTCTGCCGCAGCGCTTGCTGCATAGTATGTAATATTCTGTAGTTCATCTGTAGTGATTTGTTGGATATCGATGACTACGTTTTCTTCTCCAAGTACTGTCTCAACGGATTGTTTGAAGGATTGAATACGTGCGATATAGTTTTTAGATGTTTGGTCTACTGGGATATCCAAGTGGATAGGGAATTTCACACCTTCTGCTTCCAATGCTGTTTTAGCTTTGGCAAATTCAGCTTTGGCTTTATCGGCGTTGAAAAGTCCATCTTGACCATCCGCAAAGTTTACATTCTTCCATTCATCACCGTAAGCAGCCATCTTTTCAGTTACCAAGTCACCGAAAGTTTTTTCGCCTGCAGAGACAAAGTCTGGTTTCACAAAGAGGTTACGAACTGCAAGAGGAGCACCTTCCTTACCGTTAATTTGTGCTGAGTAAGAAGTACGGTCAAAGGCAAAGTTCAAAGCCTGACGGAAGTCCTTGTTAAGAAGGGCTTTCTTAGTAGAAATCTTCTCTTCATCAGTTGTCTTAGAAGTGTATTTGTAACCTTGACGGTCAATATTTACACCCAAACCACCAATACCTGGACCTGATGGAGTGTAGTAGATATTGTCTTTGTATGTTTCTTCTACCTTAGAGTAGTTTGAACTTGTTGGGAAGAGACGGGCATAGCTATAAGCCCCACTTGTAAAGTTACGTTCAATTGATTCTTGATCTGAACCATCATAGTAAGCAAGTGTTACTTTATCAAGATGAACATTGTCTTTGTCCCAATAGTTTTCATTCTTCACAAATTCGATAGATGACTTAGCAGTCAAACCTCTCAGCAAGAATGGTCCATTGTAAAGCAATGATGTAGGGTCAGTCGCTTTACCAAAATCAGATCCTTTTGATTTTTCAAATTCTTCGTTCAATGGCCAGAAGATTGAGTAGGCCAGCTTAGAGTTCCAGTATGGTTCTGGTTTGTTCAAAGTGTATTCAAGGGTGTAATCATCAACTGCTTTTACACCGACTGAAGCAAAATCTTTATTGTTTCCAGCTATATAGTCAGCTAGACCTTTAACTGAATCTTCTGCTAGATACTTAGCTGCTGATTTATTGTCAGCTGCGTGTTTCAAACCATTTACAAAGTCTTTGGCTGTTACTTCAGCATACTCTTCGCCATCAGATGTCATCCATTTGACACCTTTACGAATCTTGTAGGTATAAGTCAAACCATCTTTTGAAACTGACCAGTCTTCTGCAACTGCAGGAACTAAATTCCCATACTTGTCGTTTGTGAAAAGACCATCGATACCATTTGAAGTGGCGACCTTAGTACTTTGTTTCCCTGAAATGAGGTAATCCAACGTTTCTGGGTCAGCTGTATAAACATAGCCATAATTTTTTGGCGCTGTTGAATCAGATGATTTTGAAGAACCGCAAGCAGCTAGTACTCCTGCTGCTAATAAAGCAACACCTGCTGCAACAAATACTCTACTTTTTTTCATGTTTTTAACTCCTCTTGAAAAATTTAGGCTTATTGGAAATTATAACATATATTTTTTAAAAAGTAAACGAATTTTCAGAATATTTAGGCGCATTTCCTCAAAAAACTTCTATTTGTCAAAATTTCTGCATTCTTTGTTTGTTTCTTCAAGAAATACTTTCTAGTCTGATCTTCTTTAGAAAGGGATTTTTACAAGCTTTTTCTCACTTCTTCGATCATCATCTGTTTTCCTAAATTGGATTTTAGAATAAGAAACTATTGACGGGAAATGATTTTCAAGGTATAATAATAAACGTTGAGGCGGTATAGCCAAGTGGTAAGGCACGGCTCTGCAAAAGCTTGATCGTCGGTTCAAATCCGTCTACCGCCTTTCAGTTCCTGAATTAACAGGAATTAACCAAATGAAAAGCTCGTAAAACCGGGCTTTTTTATTATTCCTAATAAGTGGGGACAACTGAACCTACCATCTAGATTTACAAAAAGCAGTGACTCAAGTCACTGCTTTATTCTGTTTCTTCTTCAGGTTCTAGTTCTGTGATTTGAACTTTTACCTTGGTAACACGTCCATTTTTCACTTTATCGTTGGTCAGGACGATTTGTTTGTTTTGACTGACCAGTTGGTAACTGATTTTCTCAGTGGTTGGAATGGTTCCTACTCCAGTTAGATAGTAGCCTGCGATGGTATCCACATCATCGCTTTCTAGTTCGACACCAAAGTAATTATTGAAGTCGTTAAGATTCATGGTTCCCTGTGCAATATAGGTGTCCTCACCGATTTGATGGACTTCGATTTCTGCTCGGTCTGTCTCGTCATCAATCTCACCGACAATCTCCTCCAGCAGGTCTTCCAGTGTGACCAGTCCAGCCATACCACCATATTCATCGAGCAAAATGGCCATTTGTCTTTGGGTATTTCGCAATTCTTTTAGCAAGTCATCCACAAAAATAGTTTCAGGAACAAAGAGTGGATCTTGTAAGATCTTCTTCCAGACAATATTTTCAAAGCCATCTGCATAGGCAGCGTTTAGTAAACGCTTGGTATGAATCAAACCAATCACATTGTCCTTATCCCCATCGTAAACAGGGATACGTGAGAAATTTTGCTTTAGAATACTTTGAATAATCGTTTGACTGTCATCCTGAATATCCACCATAAAGGCATCTGTACGAGGCACCATTAGCTCACGAGCCATTAGTTCATCTAGAGAAAAGATTCCCTGTAGCATTTCAATCTCATCTGCATCCAGTGTTTCTTCACTATTGGTGAGCATGTACTCTATTTCATCACGTGTCATCTTTTCATCCGCATCATCAAAGGTCATTGGCGTCACACGGCTCAATAGATTAGTTGAAGCCGACAGAAGCCAAACAAAGGGGCTGACAATTTTCCCCAAGCCAATAATGACTGGTGCGGTTCGGATGGCCAAGGTATCTTTCAGATTTAGAGCGATTCTCTTGGGATAGAGTTCCCCAAAAACAATAGAAATATAGGTCAAAAACGCTAAAGATAGAAAACTTGCAATAGCGTAAGCTGTTTCACTATTTCCCATCCAAGATGCAATTTCGCGTCCTAGAGTTTCTGCTAAACTGGCCCCTGACAAGATGGTAATTAACGTGATACCAACTTGAATTGTTGATAAAAAGTGGTTAGGATTTTCAAGTACCTTTAACAAACGAATGTAACGTTTGTCTCCCTCTTCTGCCTTTTGTTCCACTCGGGAACGGTTTAGTGACACCATCGCCATTTCAGTGGCTGAGAAAAAAGCATTTAACAAGGTCAAGATAAATAACAATACAAACTGTAGCAACAAATTCTGACTGCTCGGGTCTTCCATAGTCCTTCTCCTAAAATAGTATCTTGTGTTCCATTATATCATAAAATCCCTCAGGATTCACATTATTTTTCATTTAAAGAACAACTCCCCTGCCTCTAGAAGACAAAGGAGCTGTTTTTTTATTGTATCTATTGTTTCTAATCCGTCACTGTTACTTGCCCTGTTCGGTAATCAAGCTGGATTCCCTTTTGAACATTGGGGATTAGGACATTGAATTCCAATTCGCCATCTGAAGACTTGGCTTCGATTTGTGAAGCAGATGGAACTAGGTCCTCATTTGTCGCATAGTGGAGCGTCACCCGATAACGGACTCTCTTGTTTTGGTCCAAGGCTTTTCTGACCAAACTCTCATAGTAGTTCTGGCCTGTCGAGTCTTCAGCCTGTGCTTGGTTTGCCCAAGCTGTCTGGACTGCAATGTTCTTGGGATTGCTGGTAGAAGCATCAAAACCATCCAAACCACCTATCAAGGCATAGCCCAGCAGGTGTCCTCTATCAACTGCATGTGTGTAGGCTCCCTTTAGATTCTTGACCTGATGCCATCCTGGTGGCGTCCAAGAGGTAGATCCATTTCCAGTTTCTTCACGATTCTTATACTGCCGAGTCGCTTTGGATAAGATGGCATTGGCAACAGTTGGAACTGTTTCTTTTCCCACTGTCTTTGTTTTATTATCCGCATAGGGTTTGCTAGAAACCTTGGCATCTAGATTGGTTTTATTGCCATTGACAATGAAGGCCCCTGCTCCATTCCACTCGAGCCCCCCCTTGATTTGATTTTTGATTGACTCAGTTAAGACACTTTCAGCTAGCTCCTGACTGGGAGCTTCTGAAGCTTGTTTTTTCTGACTAACCTTGGTTCTAGGGGTGTTTGGCGCTGTCTGCATCTGCTTGATATAGTAGCTTCCAGCAGCCAAGAGTAAGAATATAAGTAACCCGATCAGAGCTTGTCTTGTTTTTTTGTCCATTTTTCTCCTTATTTCTTTAGAAAAAGACTGGTCTCCCAGTCTAATTTCCTGTAAATTTGCTAATCAATTCCTGCCACTTTGCTGGAGACAAGATTGCCCATGGATCCTGTCCCTTTCCTAGGATGCCATAACCAACCATCAAGCCGATTCCTAAAGCCAGAAAGCCTAGCAATAGTACGATAAAAATCAACAGTAAACGACGGAGTACATAGCGTAAGTTTTTATTCTTCTTCATCATTTGCCTCGATTCGCTGAATCTTCGCTCCTAGCTGAGCCAATTTCTCATGGAAACGGTAGTAACCTCTATCAAGGTGGACTAACTTACCAACAACTGTTTCTCCCTGCGCCACCAGACCTGTCAAAATCAAAGCAGCACTAGCGCGAAGGTCCGTTGATAAAACTTCTGCCCCCTGTAAAGCCTGTCCCCCAACAATACGAGCCGTGTCACGGATAATCTCTGAATGCAAGCCCATACGGCGCATTTCTTCCAAGTGTTGGAAGCGATTCTCAAACACCGTTTCCACCATGGTGGATTCCCCTTTTGCGACTGTCATCAGAGCTGTAAATTGCGCCTGCATATCTGTTGGGAATCCTGGATGTGGTAAGGTTTTTACATGAACAGCCTTGAGATTTTCCAGTTGAGAACGAACACGGATGCCTTCTGACTCCTCTGTCACTTCAACACCCATTTCAAGTAGTTTTGAGATTAAGGGGCGATTATGTTCCCAGACTGCATCACGAACGAGGACATCGCCACCAGTCATAGCAGCCGCTACCATAAAGGTTCCAGCTTCGATACGATCCTGCACGACATTGTGGGTCGCACCATGGAGTTCCTCGACACCAGTCACTGTGATGGTTTCGGTACCAGCTCCCTTGACCTTGGCTCCCATTTCATTAAGGAGAATAGCGAGGTCAACAATTTCCGGCTCACGCGCAGCATTTTCAATGACCGTCACTCCATCAGCTAGAGTCGCTGCCATCATGAGGTTTTGTGTTGCGCCGACACTTGGGAAGTCCATGTAGATATGAGCGCCATGCAAGCGTTCTGCCTTGGCTTCGATGTAACCAGCTGTCTGGGTTATCTTTGCCCCCATAGCTTCCAAACCTTTGAGGTGAAGGTCGATGGGACGACTCCCGATGGTACATCCCCCTGGCATAGAAACTTTGGCATGGCCTACACGAGCAAGGATTGGGCCCAAGACAACGATCGATGCACGCATTTTGCTGACATACTTGTAAGGAGCCTCCTCTGTGATGTCACCAGTCGCATCGACTTCGACAAGATGAGCTTCCTCATCAAAGTCAACCTTGGCATTCAGACCACGAACTACTTGATTCATGGTGAAAACATCTGACAAGATCGGGACGTTCTGCAAGACTGTCTTACCCTTGCTTGCTAGAATAGTCGCTGCCAACAAGGGCAAGACTGCATTCTTTGCTCCCTCAATGGTCACACTCCCGACCAGACGATTATCTCCGCCTTGAACCACAATTTTTTCCATAGTTGTTTCCTTTACTTTTGATTTTATAATAATCCTCTAAGTGCTTCTTGCCACAATTGATATAAACTGATAAAGAATGAACTTAATATGTAGCCCATTACAATACTAAAGAAGCCTACCAACAAACGAACTTTTTTTGTATTCGTAGCACTTACTTTTAACACCTTTTCCCATCTCACAAGATCCTTTAAAAGGTAAAAACTCAAATAAATAAAGAGTATATGACTACTTAGAGTGAATAATAATTGAACCATTTGACTATTATACCATCTTATCCGCTTGCGCGCTAGTTTTCGATTTTTCTACGAATTAGGGATTGTTTTTAAGGTAATCAATCGCATCCTGCAAGGTCTTAACGGGAACGATTTTCATCTCTGTCTTGATCGTTTTAGCAGCTTCTAGGGCTGTTTCATAGTTGCTTTTCGCATTGGGATCTGCTTTTTTTGCTTCCTCGGTGACTGGATTGTCAGGAGCAAAAAAGATGTTGGCTCCCTGACGAGAGGCTGCCACCACTTTTTTGTCAATTCCACCGATGTCACCAACATTCCCATCACGATCAATGGTTCCCGTTCCCGCAACGATGCGGCCATTACGAAGTCCTGGATCTGCTATCTGGGTGTAAATAGCGAGACTAAACATGAGACCGGCACTTGGCCCGCCGATACCAGCTGTTGAAAAGCGAATGGGAACGTCACTGGTCACTTCCGTACGGTCAATCAGACCAATCCCAATCCCGTTTTTTCCGTTTTCGAGAGTGATAATTTTACCTTCAGCAGACTTGACTTTTCCGTCTTCCTCATAGGTTACCTTGACCGTATCCCCTAATTGTTGAGAGTTGACATAGTCGACCAAGTCTTTTGAACTATCAAATGTTTTGTCATTAACAGCCGTCACGGTATCTGCGATGTTCAGAATGCCCTTAAAAGTTGAATTGTCCGTCACGGTCAAGACATAAACTCCCAGATACTTGAGTTCGATATCCTTTCCAGCCGTCTTCAATCCTTGATACTTGGCCATGTTTTGAGAAGTTTGCATGTAGAACTGATTGATCCGCATAAACTCTGCATCCGTAGAG
The DNA here is from genome assembly GCA_963535345.1 of uncultured Streptococcus sp. GTDB lineage: Bacteria > Bacillota > Bacilli > Lactobacillales > Streptococcaceae > Streptococcus. The sequence goes on along the minus strand of CAUSWL010000051.1, from coordinate 1,688 downwards.
CCACCCGTAGTCTCCTTGGCACTTCTAATATCCGTGAAAGGTGTTAACCAAGCATAGACAAGATGCGACAGGGTTGCGTGTCGAATACCGACTGTCACAAACTGGTAAGCTCCTGCTTCTGTGTCTTCTGTTTCATTGACTTTCAAAACGCGACGAATATCTTCCGCTCCACCTGGAACTTCTATGTAGTATGGTAAAGGTACTACAAAGGCTAAAAAAGTCAATACTAGTGCTAGGATGACATATAAGGGCCATCTAGTTTTTTTCTTCATGTTCTAATTCCTCCACAACACTGTTTGGGACATATTGCTGAATCTCCTGACCAAACTTCAGAAGTTCTCTCACGGCCGAAGAACTGATATAAAGATGCTCTGGGCGGCTATATAGGTAAATGGTTTCGATTTCTGGAGCCAGTTGATGATTGTAGTAATCAAAACTAGACTCGTATTGCAAGTCGGTGACATTTCGCAAGCCACGGACAAGGGTTTTAGCCCCCAGTCTTCTTGCAACATCAACGACTAGTTGGTCATGAGAAGCCAGCACCTCTACATTATCTAAATGCGCCACCGCTTTTTCGACTGCTCGTTTGCGGTTTTCAGCAGGGAGAAAGCCTTGTTTGTGGGGATTGTAGAACACCCCGACATAGAGCTTATCAAAGAGTTTGCTGGCTCGTTCAATGATATCCAGATGTCCATTTGTCATCGGATCAAATGAACCTGTAAATAATCCAATTTTATCTGACATAGACTGTCACCTTACTAATCCCATATATTTTTTCCTTCCAGATGCCTAAGCAGGCGATTTCTTCTGGGAGTTCTACAGACTTATCGGTTTCACAGACAACCATGATCTCTTCGGAGAAAAGGTTTCTTTCTGCCATTTTTTCGATATCTGCAACGATTTGTTCCTTGGCATAGGGAGGATCTAAGAAGACCAGGTCAAAGGGACCTTTCACTTGCTCCAAGGCCCGTTCAGCCTCCATCTTTAAGAGCTGAAATTTGGAAACTTCCTTGGTCATTTGGATATTTTCAGCGATGATAGCTTGCGCCTTTCGATCCCGTTCCACTAAGACAGCATGAGACATCCCTCTTGACACAGCTTCAATAGACAGACCGCCACCGCCAGCATAGAGATCCAAGACACGACCACCCTCAAAATAGGGACCTATCATGTTAAAGATAGCTCCTCTCACCTTATCAGATGTCGGCCTCGTCGTCTTGCCTTCTAGCGTCTTGAGGGGTCGCCCCCCGTAGATTCCTGATACGATTTTCATACCGTTTATTATACCAAATTATAGGCAAAAAGAGAAAGAAAACCGAACCTTGCGGTTCGATTGTCTACAAAATATTTTCGTACGTATCGCGAACTTCTTGAGGCCAGACACTGGTCTGAACTTCTCCGATGTGTTTCTTACGAAGAAGGAACATGGCCATCCGAGACTGTCCGATTCCTCCACCGATTGTCAGTGGAAAAAGGCCGTTAAGCAGAGCTTTATGCCATTCCAGCTCAAGACGATCTTCGTCTCCTGTAAGAGCCACTTGGCGACGAAGGGTATCCTCATCTACCCGAATCCCCATTGATGAAAGTTCAAAGGCACAACCAAGAGATTCGTTCCAAACGAGAATATCGCCATTCAACCCCTTGTAGCCATTTTCAGACTCTGTTGTCCAGTCATCGTAGTCAGGTGC